>JAABTU010000008.1 GCA_011389715.1 Desulfotignum sp. | reverse complement strand
TTGCTCATCAACCGGACCGCACCTTTTGACGCATGATAGGCCGGCAGATCCGGTGCACCGACAATACCATAAATAGAAGAAAGATTGATAATACTGCCTCCCTTGTTTTTTTGCATATGGGGAATGGCATATTTGGTACACAAAAACACCCCTTTGACATTCACGTTCATCAGGTTATCCCACTCCTGTGCTTCAATTTCATGGGTTGGTTTGTTGGGACCGGCAATGCCGGCGTTATTCACCAGGATGGTAAGGGTTTCAGCCGGGGTGATAACATCTGACACATTTTTTTCATCAGCGGTATTCAGATGCTGGTACTCTGCCTGGCCGTGACTTTGACGTATTTCTTCAACCAGCTGTTCTCCTTCATCATCAATAATGTCGGTGACAATCACATATGCCCCTTCCCTGGCAAAAAGTTTACAGATTTCCCGACCGATTCCCCGGGCACCGCCCGTAATCAATGCGGTTTTGTTTTTCAAGCGATCCATCATGTTTTCCTCCCTTTTTTTGTCGTATGCATATTTATTATGTGATATTCATAAACTGTGTTATATGAAAGCCATCAGCCATCAGTCTCCAATAAACAATTACAAATTCTTCCCTGCTGGTTACTAACAGCTAATAGCTTTCAAGCTTTGTTGTGTCCGGCAGGGCATGTCCGTTAATGAAAAACAGCCGCCACCGGCGAATCATCCGGCATCTCTTCCAAAGGCAGCGGAAATACAGCGGCACCATTTCTCAGTGCATGGCACGCGGCCACATTGAGCAAATCCTGTTCTTCTGCCTGCTTTTCAGAATGGAACACCGGTCCGTCATCCCAGCTGAACTGCCCCCATTGGTGAACATCCTGGGCAACCATCAGGTATTTCATCTGTCCGGTCAATGCCTGCTGCAGAATATGGGCCAGATCATTGGCTGTTTTGCCCGACCCCTTCAGATCCTGATATGCTTTTACTGCCTGGTCCAGATCTTTGCGGGCGCGGGGTGCAACAATCTCCCAGGCAGCTTTTTGCAGATCCTGTGCCGTAAGGTTTTCCGGATTTCCCGTGATCCCCGCGTTTACAAGATGGGGATAGGTGTTGGCTGATCTGTAGAGGGCATGGAGATAGTCAACCCCTGCCACAACCAGCAGATCCGTGCGCGGGCCTAAAAATGTTGTCAACGCTTTGTTTATGGCTTGAAAATACCGCAGAACCCGGTCTTTATCTTCATCATCAGCTACGCCCTGTCCATGGAATGCCGCAGCTTTTCTGCCCGGAGCCTGGCTGGTCTGGCTTGCGGTATGAAACTGGAGCTGTTTTTCCTGAAGATCAAACCGCAGCGCCTGGGACAAGCTGTCCGGCAGATTTTTGGGTCTGATTTCATCACAATGCTGCCTGGCGCATTGATAGAGCCGGCATTCATTCTGACTGAGGGCAAGAATAAAAAAAGTGGTGTCATATACCACCAGGGGCAAAACCGGTTTCAGGTGAAACTGATCTGCCACCACCACCACCTGGGGCGTATCCATGGAAAGCCGGTAAGCACGCATGATTTCTGAAGATATAAACAGGACAAATCCGTCTTTCTGGTATTGCCAAAATACGGCATTGTTATCATCCAGAAGTGCCAGAGCCGGTTCCATATCAATGTTCGGGGCTATTGTTTTGGCAGTTTTCATGGCATTTTTAAAGCGGGTGGCATTCTGGATGGTTTCTTTGGTGCTTCTAAAAGTAGGAATGTATATGGAAATACATGGTTTGCCATCATGTTTGAGCAGGGTGTCAAGATCCTCTTTTTTAAAATCATCTGCGATATGAATGTTATTGTGTGCTGTTACATTCTTCATGGGTTCATCTCCTGTCCTTATTTCCTTATTTTATTTTTTCCTGTTTGACCGGATAGTTACTTGTAATTTATAATATTACCAGGTCTTAAAAAGGGATCATATGGTGAAAAACCACCATTTTTTCTCTGAGGGTATGCAGAAGGTTTCATTTTTTCCTTTGCATTGGCCCCGGAGCAACAGGAAGGGGAAAAATAGGGTATGACAATTTGGGATATGGGGGTTTTTCTGTATTGAAAAATGGGCAAGAAACAATTTAAGATGACCGGAATCTGCCAGTTGAAAAATACAGATCATAATTACAGGCAGACCTTCAAAAATTGATCAGACAGGCAGACAGGCATCAGCCGAAAGGACAACGCACATGAATCAGACAGATTATGACATTGAAAAAGCAAATTGTGATGGTATTATTTTTGACCTTGACGGGGTGATCACCCAGACCGCAAAAGTGCATGCCAGGGCATGGAAAGCTCTTTTTGACAGATATCTGAAAGAACAGGCAGACAAAGAAAACGAAAAGTTCACCCCGTTTGACATTACCAGGGATTATCGGACCTTTGTGGATGGAAAACCCCGGTACGACGGGGTAAAATCTTTTCTTACCTCCCGCGGCATTGACCTGCCCTGGGGAGATCCTTCAGATGAACCGGACAAAGAAACCATATGTGGCCTTGGCAACCGGAAAAACGCCATTTTCAATGATTACTTGGAACAGCAAGGGGCACAGGTATATGAAGACACCTTGAGCCTGGTGTATGAGTTAAAAAAACAGGGCTGGAAAATGGCGGTCATTTCAGCCAGTAAAAACTGTATTCCCGTGCTTTCGTCTGTTGGTATTTTAGACTGGTTTGATACGGTGGTGGACGGCATACTTTCCGAACAGCTTAAAATAAAGGGAAAACCTGAACCAGATATATTTTTTGAAGCTGCCGGCCGTATTGGGATCACCCCGGAACGAACCGTTGTTTTCGAGGATGCAACCGCAGGGGTAAGCGCTGCAAAAAAAGGCGGCTTTTATCAGGTGATCGGTGTGAACCGGGCAGACAATGAAGCCATTTTAAAAAAAGCAGGTGCAGATGTTGTGTTTTCCGATCTGTGTGAAATCCGCATCAGCGGCAGGCTGCCGGTGAGAAAAAAACAGATGGCCTCCCTGCCCTCTGCCATGGACCATATCCAGGATATATTACTTCAGGCAGGTGACAGAACACCGGCCCTTTTTCTGGATTACGACGGTACCCTGACCCCTATTGTGAATGATCCGGACAAGGCATTTCTTGATGAGATCACAAGACAAATTCTGGCAAAAGTGGCTGAAAAATGGATGGTTGCCGTTATCAGCGGCAGGGACCTTGCGACCATTCAGCAATTTGTCAAACTGGACAACCTCTATTTCGCTGGCAGCCACGGATTTGATATTGCCGGTCCTGCGAACCTGACCCTTGAAATGCAGAAAGGAAAAGATTTTCTGCCTGTGCTGGACATTGCCCAGAACAATCTGCAAAAAAAACTGGCAGAGATACAGGGCGCTGCCATAGAACGCAAAAAATTTTCCATTGCCATCCATTACCGGAATGTAAAAAAAACAGCAGCACAATCAGTCAAACACACGGTTCGCCAGGTACAGGCTGAACACCCTGAACTGCGCATCACTGAAGGGAAAAAAGTGTTTGAACTGCAGCCGGATATTGACTGGCACAAAGGCAAAGCCCTGGTATGGCTGATGGAAAAACTCAAATTGGACCGTGATACATATTATCCCATGTATATTGGAGATGATATTACAGACGAGGATGCATTTGAAAGCCTGAAAACCATCGGCACCAGTATTGTTGTCAAGGGCAGTTTTCACCCGACATCAGCGGATTTTGTCCTTGAAAACACCCGGGAAACAGCGGCATTTTTAAAAAACCTGTTTGAGAAAAAGGAAAGATGATATGACTGCCTGGAATTTAACCTATGAGACCTACAAACCGCAGGACCAGGGACTTCGTGAAGCCCTTTGCACACTGGGCAACGGTTATTTCGCCACCCGGGGGGCGAGTGCCCAGGTGTCTGCCGGTGACCCCCATTATCCCGGCACCTATCTGGCCGGGGGATATAACCGGCTTACAACCGTCATTGCCGGCAAGGAAATCGAAAATGAAGACCTTGTCAATATGCCCAACTGGCTGTGTCTCAAATTTCGTTTCACTGATGGACAATGGTTCTCCCCTGAAACCGCAACCATCCGATCCTATTGCCAGGACCTTGACATGGAAAAAGGTATCCTCACCCATATTGTTGTTTTTGAGGACGAACAGGAACGCCGCATCAGGATGGAAGAGCAGCGTATTATCCACATGGGAGACCGCCACACGGCTGCCATGCGGGTATCATTGACCAGTGAAAACCACACCGGATCACTTGAGGTGGAATCCGCCATTGACGGCACGGTCCAGAACCAGGGTGTGAAGCGGTACCGTGATCTGAACAGCCGGCACCTGGAAATTCTGGAAAGTGAATCAAAAAAGGACCAGCCGGTTTTTTTAAAAGTGCAGACAGTCCAGTCTGAACTGCGGGTGGCCATGGCAGCCAGAACACGGATACTGAAAAAAAACAACCCCCTGGATCTGGAGCCACAGCTGATAAATGACAATGGCTATGTGGGCAAGCGCTATACCGTGGATATCAGCCAAAAAGAAACCATTGTGGTGGAAAAAACCGTTCTGGTGCACACTTCCCGTGATATTGCCATCTCTGAGTGCGGACTGGCTGCCAGGGCAAGGATCGGACGCGCCCGTGGCTTCGACGACATGCTCACTAGCCATACACTGGCCTGGAAGCAATTATGGCGGCGGTCTGACATTAAAATGACCGACCGCAGAAAAAAACGTCCGGATCTTCACCCGGAGATGGTTGCCAGGCTGTATACCTTCCATCTGCTCCAGACCGTATCCAAACAGAGCATTAATCTGGATGTAGGGGTACCGGCCAGAGGATGGCACGGAGAGGCCTACCGGGGGCATATTTTCTGGGATGAACTCTATATTTATCCGTTTATCACCCTGCAGTATCCGGAAATCACCCGTTCTCTTCTGCTGTACCGGTACCGCAGGCTGGATACGGCCCGGGCCGCTGCGAAAAAAGCGGGGTTCGAAGGTGCCATGTTCCCATGGCAGAGCAGCAGCAGCGGCAGAGAAGAAACCCAGACAATGCATTTAAACCCCAAATCAGGACGGTGGCTTCCGGATAATTCCCATTTTCAGAGGCATGTGAATGCCGCCATTGCATTCAATATCTGGAAATATTTTGAATCCACCGGAGATATCCAGTTCATGTCTGAATATGGCGCAGAGGTTCTGCTTGAAATTGCCCGGTTCTGGGCAAGCATTGCTACGTTTAACAAAGATCTTGACCGGTACGAGATCCTCAAGGTGATGGGACCTGATGAATACCATGATGCGTACCCGGATGCAGATGAACCCGGGCTGGACAACAATGCCTATACCAATGTCATGGCAACATGGGTGTTGACCCAGGCCCTGAATGCCCTGGAAATTCTACCGAAAGACAGTGTTGATGAGCTGTGTGAAACTCTCGGAATCACGGAATCTGAAACAGATCTGTGGTGGGATATCAGCCGGAAAATGCGAATCATTTTTCATGATGACGACATCATCAGCCAGTTTGAGCATTATGACCGGCTCAAGGAGCTTGACTGGGAAAAATACCGGGAAAAATACGCCAATATCCAGCGCATGGACCGCATACTGGAAGCCGAAGGAGACAGCCCCAACAATTACAAGATAACCAAACAGGCGGATGTACTCATGCTGTTTTACCTGTTTTCCGCACCTGAACTCAGAACGCTTTTCAAACAACTGGGCTATACCTTTGAATACGAGACGATTCCAAAAAATATAGAGTATTATGTCCAGCGCACCTCCTATGGATCTTCTTTGAGCTGGGTGGTCCATTCCTGGGTGCTGGCCCGTTCCGACAGGAAACGCTCCTGGAAATTTTTCCTAAAAGCCCTGCAAAGCGATATTGATGATATCCAGGGGGGCACCACCCAGGAAGGGATTCATCTGGGGGCCATGGCCGGTTCCGTAAATATTCTCCAGGAAGCCTATTTGGGCATAAAAACCCGGGACAATATGCTGTGGGTCAATCCGGAGCTGCCTGAAGTACTTGAAAAAGTCGAAATGCAGGTGCGGCACAGGGGCAGCACCCTGGCGTTTGAAACTACCCAGGACATGTGCAAGATCACCCTTCTGTGCAGCCCGAAAAATACGTTTCAATTCGGATTCAAAGACAATCTGTATGAACTGACCGTCGGGGCTACCAGAAAATTTCACATATAGACCTTTTTCATGCAATATAAGGATGGACAGTAGATACCGGTTCAAAACAGTGATGTGGCAGCACGGCTCAACCGCATGGCTGATCTGCTGGAAATTGAAGATGCCAATCCCTTCAGGGTCAGGGCGTACCGCAATGCCGCCAGAACCGTTAAGGGGCTGGCCCGGCCAGTGGCTGACCTGATCAAACACAAAGAGGATCTCACAGCGTCCCGGGTATTGGAAAAGACCAGGCGGACAAGATCAAAGACATCATTTCAACCGGCACCTTTTCACAGCTGGAAGAAATAAAAACCGATCTGCCCGCGGAACTTCCCGGTTTAATGAATATTGAACATATAGGTCCCAAACGGGCCAAACTGCTGTATCAAAAAGCCGGTATTTCATCCCCTGAAGATCTGAAAAAAGCGGCCCGTGCAAAAAAATCCGGGACATCAAGGGGTTTGGAGGAAAAATTGAGCAGTCCCTTCTGTCCAGTCTGGAACAGATGGCGGATAAAATACGCCTTTGTATCGAGATGGTTAATTGTTAAATTGTTTCCAAAATTTTTATAATTTTTTTTGCGATATTCTCAGGTGAAAGGATGAAATCAATGTATCCGCTTGCTATCGCACTTTCGGGCATATCTGGCTGCGTTGCTGTATCAAGCTTTTGCGCGATAGTAATACCTCCCACTTCTTTAATTTCACCTAGTGCTTCTGCTCCATCACTATCATAGCCGGAGACAATTACTGCGATAAGTTTACCATCCCAATTCTCTGCTAGAGATCGCAGAAATACTGTAATCACGTCGGGCCATCCTCTTGGCTTAGATATCGGCTTTAAGCGGAACTCACCATCTATAACATGCAAATCTCGTTGTTTCGGGATAATAAACACATGGTTTGGTTGGATATCTAACTTTTCCGTAATCAGTTCAACCGGCATCACTGTGTACTGCGGAAGAATATCGTGGAGCATAGTGTCTACAGTTCTCAAGTGGTTAACAATAACAATGGCAAGACCCATATCACCTGGCAGATTACTGAGTAATCGAATATATGCGTCTAACCCCCCTGCTGAACCGCCTACGCAAACGATAGGGAAGTCTTTCCCAGTACTTTTCGTTTTCATTGATAATAACTCCATAGTTTCAAGCATTGGTATTGAAAAACCGATGCTTCCGGATATTCTGAAAATCTTTCAGGTCATCTTCCGGACATTGTGCGATTTCCCGCAGAATATGCCCCCCGGATTTCTTTTTTCCCAGATGCCCCTCTTTTTTATCTTGAAAGGTGCGGTGCGATGCTTCCATCATAAAATTGAAGCGGTTTTCAATAAAATATCCCAGAATGGCAGGATCAATGGCGGCACCCAGATTATCAATATTGGACACAAAGGCATACTCATATCCATTGTCCAGCAGCTGTTTGAGCATGCCGCTGGTATACAGAGCGGTATATACATTCCCGTGACCCGGGGGGCACCATTCAAGATCCGGATTTTCATGGTGCTGTGCAGGTGCAAGGGTAGCGGCATCCACCTTGGGGACCTTGTGCTGGAGAAATTCCACATCCACAGAGCGGTTCTGCAGCCACGGATATTTTTCCAATGCCCTGCATGTGGCCCTGGATGTTGAAAAACTGTTCATGAAAACAACCGGGACCGGAGGGTCCATGCGCTGGCACTGGGATACCACGATATCAAGGACGGAAAATCCGATTTTATTTTCAGCAGCCCTTTGGGGCCGGTCATGCCCATGCCCGTTCCCAGGCCGCCGTTTAACTTTATGGCAACGGTTTTGTGCAGATACCGCCGCCCAATTTTTTCCTGTCTGCCGACGGTCAGAGAAAAGACATCAGCCAGCCCGCCCACCGGCAGGATATCGGTTTCACCAATCAAACCGGTTTCTTCTCTGATAAATTTTTCAAAATGGTTCTGGAAAGTATGGATGGCGGCACCAGGCAGGTTTTCTGCCTTCATTTTTTCTGCAAACGGCTGGAACTGGTATTGCATGCCCCCCCCCTTTCAGCTCTAATATATTTGCTTGGTTTTTTTGATGAATATTTTCTTTCGATGTTGGTTCGCCGGTAAGGCAGATTAAGAATAATCCTAGGCACTGATTAGCACAATACAGGAAAAAATGTATTTTCCGCCGCCCGATTATGTATGGTGATTTTTTAAATTACCAACCGGAAAATCATGATCTTACAAGGACACAGCACAAATCATTTTTTCTTTTCCTTTCCAGGGGAGTGTAAAATGGGGGGGGGCATAAAAGAGATAAGCAGGGAACATTACCTTGCCTGTTTACATGTTTTTCCGGATATTTTTGACTGGCTGCCTGTTATATGGTGACTTTGCAAAATAGTATTGATAAACCTAACCTGGACAAGCCAGAACCAAAAAGGTTTTAATAACTGCTCGGCAATAGTATAGTGATTTCCATGATATAACAATGTCAAAGGAATCAAATCATGCAATTTATTGATCAATATTCCAAGCAGATATCCGGCGTTTTGCATTGCTATGATCGTATCATTATTCAAGGTACTATTCCCGGAATTTGTTATGCTGGTGGGATGACCAGCTATCTTTACGCGAATAAAATCAAAATTTTTGATTACCCACAATTTGCAACACCTCACAGGGAAGAGATTCGGAATAATGCAGACCAAATTGCCTCAGATAATGGGATCAAAATTCAATTCATTCGAAAAACAAAT
>JAABTU010000007.1 GCA_011389715.1 Desulfotignum sp. | reverse complement strand
GGCCAGGGTGTGCAGCAGATCAAAGATGACAACCGCTGTGTCAAGGCTTTCCTGGCCTGCATCGATCTGCTGTTTGATTCTGCGCAGTTCCATGGTTGTCCGGCCGGCTGACGTGGCAATCTTTTCACTGATGCCGGGATCAAGGGATACCGTTTTTAATTTATCCAGACATCTCAGCCTTTTCCACAGGGCTTCGAGATAGACCCGTATTTTTTGAGGTTCATACGTTTTTTGGCCGATCTGCCACTGGACAGGTAAAAATTCCAGGCTGCCTGCCACGATTCTGGAATTGCTCAGTTCCCTCCTGATGGGCAACAGCAGTTCTTTGGCCTTCTTTCTGGACAGCTGCTGTCTGGCGGCACCGGTTTTTTTTTCTGCCGGGTCAGTATATGGAGGCTTTTTGCCGATCTCCCGGCATATGGCATCTGCAATAAACTGGTTGGCCTGTTTAAATTTCGGATGCTCAAGATGGGGTCCCAGAAGATAAAATACACCCGCTTTATGAGGAATTTTCAATACAGCGCCCTGGCCGATCAGTGTTTTTTCGGCAATCTTCCGGGTTGTCAGAAAAGAGGTTTTCGGGGTAAACCCCTCATACACTGCCAGAACCCAGGAAGGATCACGGGCTTTCATACCCGGCCCCCCATACAGGGGAGCATGGAACTCAACGGTTTTCTCTTTATCAAAAAAAGAGGTTGTTTTTACTGAGACAGCTTCCCTGACCGGATGAAATACATAGTCACATCCATAGGCCGTACAGAATTTACAGGTTTGGACCTGTGCCATCGGAAAGGATTTGCTCAGATTCGTGATTTTGACATCAACAAAATTGAACAGATCCAGGGGGGGTTTTGATGAGTTCATGGGAAGATAGGCCCCTGCACATGAACCGATATAAATACCCCCGTTCTCGACAAATGCCCGGATGTTGTCCCCCCCTTTTTTTCCAAGACTTTCGGCAACGGCAAATGTATCTCCGCCGGATAGAATCAGCACATCAAGTATGTTGATGTCATTCTTTTGCACAGCGTCTTCTGTCAGAAACTGCAGATCATAAAACCCTGCCTTTTCAAACAGATCTACAAACCAGAGCCAGGAATGAGAGGTGCCGGCCCCCGCATAAATTCCTATTTTCGGATCATTCATTCCCCGGGTTTATCCACAGATATCATCAATGACAGCATCCAGAACGTCCTGCGTCAACTCGAGTCCTGTACCAATATTAGCAAACGCAAGCATGCTTTCTTCGGTAAGTTCCGGACACATGAGAGCAAACACGGGTTGAATGCCGAAAATCATGGCCACGGCCTGTCTTCTTTCCCACCATGAATTTATCTCATCCTCACCAGACAGGTTGAAATCGTTGAAAACAGGGGATGCCGGACACCAGGGCGAGAACAGACCTTTTCCGGGGATGGGGAGGGTCCCGGTTAGGGTATCAAAAGAGCCTGTTATCTCTTCCAGGCGGGTCTTTTTGCCCAGAGTGGCCACGGCAAAAGGATCGATTCCGTATTTTGCACACGCTTTTAACGCCTGTCCCGCATCTGAGGCTGAAAGGCCCATTTTTTTAAATTCGATCAAGGCATAAATGTCTGAAATCAATACACCCGGCTCGTCTTTTTTGGATTCTTCCAGCAGGGCCGGATCTTCATCAAGAAAAAACGCCGTGTTGGTTGCATAGGGTGTGAAATAATCGGCACTGTGCCGATGGGTGACCGGCGCCATCCACTCTTCGGCCCCTTCTTCCCCCAGCGCTTCAAGTACAGGGCCCAGCCCTTTTTTTTCAAGAAACCGGTTTCCTTTGACCGCTTTGAGCAGTTCCAGGGAGTGTTCAACAAAGTCTTCCGGTTCATCCACCTCAATCATTCCCATGCCCCTGAAAGCAAATCCTTTCAGATTTTTGGCTCCGAATGCTTTTCCGAATCCAAACCGGTCCGGGCTGCCCCAGTGGTTAAAACAGACCTGGGCATACTCAGACCCTTTTTCACCTGCAGGACCGATCATCATGGTCTGGAGCAGCTCATCCCCCACAAATTGTCTGAGCGCATCCGTTGATTCCCAGACATCTTTTCCCCATATATCCGATGCATCGGAAATATCCGCGACCCCGTCATGAATCCATAAATACACGGGCGTGTCCGAGCGGCCTTTGACCACAATATAATCAAACCCGCTATATTTGATTTCAACCCCCAGCTTGTATATGACAGGGCAGTGACAGACGTTTCCTGTGACAGGGCTTTTGGCGGTTATCTGGGCGGAGGCCGATGCCGGATACGTGGTGCCGGAAAGCAATCCGGTGCCAATCACAACCGGGTCATCATCCATATATTTTTCGTACAGATACTTGGTAATGCCGATGCCGCCGATTTTTTGTTCAACAAGCGCTTCATCCATTTCCTCTTCTTCAACATGGGCGGTGCCTAAATCTACGACAAGAATTTTTTCGGTTGATAAATACTCCATACCACGTTCTCCTTTTTAATCCAGCGTAATTGCATCTACCGGGCAAAATGCAAGACACATGGGCCCGTAATCATCCATATCTTCACAAAGGTCACAGCTCTCTCTGAGCAGCATGGGTTTTGCAGAAGCGTCGGCTTCCCTGTCAGGGTCCGCTTCTTCTCCGATTTTGTTTATTTCAGTCCCGTCCGGACGTGCAACGATCAGCACCTCTTCCTCTTTTAAAAGCACGCCGAAATAATCTTTTTTTTCCTTGGCCCTGTATGCCACAATACAGGCGGAAAGAAACGCAAACCCATCATCCCTGTGATAGCTGCATACCATTTCGCAGGCCATGCAATTGGTGCATTTTAACGCATCGATTTTGATTCCCATTTGATTTCCTCATTTGTTTGGATTGGGTTGATTAAAATTATAAAGAGCATGATTCCCATACCATTCATACCATTCAATCATGCTTCTTTATTATCAAGCGCTGCTTCTTCGTAGCCAAAAGAAAAATAAATGTCAACAACAAATATTAAAACATCCGATCATTTAATATTTAAAATATTTCTTGACAAGAAGAAATGAAAATGTAATCGATACACTATTCAACCATTTGTAATTGACATTTTTATCAGGAAAAAAAACATAACGATGGGTTTTAAATTTGAAACAGTAAAAGCCAACAGGATATCCCAGAATATTGTTGAACAGATCCGAAGCGCGATTCTGGAAGGGGAGTTGAAAATCGGTGATCAACTCCCCTCTGAAAAAGAATTTGCCAGGCATTTCGGCGTAAGCAAATCATCTTTGAGAGAAGCATACAGGGTGTTGGAGGCATACGGCCTTCTGGAAATTCGTCAAGGCATGTCCGGCGGGGCCTTTGTCAAAAAAGTCGATCTGGCCACGATCAAAGACAGCTTTGTGAATTATCTGTTTTTCCAAAATCCGGGTATCCGGGAATACACCCAGATCAGGACCTTTATTGAACCCCAGGTGGTTAAAATCTGTGCAGAAAAAATCACACCTGAAGACATTGAATATCTTGAAAACAACATTTTGGCCATGGAACAGGAACCGGAAGGCGAAAATTTCATGAGTGATCTTGATATCGCGTTCCACAAAAAGCTGGTGGAAATTGCCGGCAATAACATTATCAGCCTGATTGTCGAAAGTGTACAAACGGCGTTGATCAATATCAAACAGATCGTACACACGGACAGGCAGTTTTTAGCAACGGTCTGCGACAGCCACAGAAAAATCGTGGATGCACTGCGGGAGCGTGATGCGGAAAAAGCAAGCCAGACAATGATAGAGCATATTGATGAGGTAGAAAAAGGAATGCTGGCCAGTACAGGCGGAATTATGATTATTACTGAAAAAGGCCTGTTAAAGAAAAAAAACGACCGCCAGTAATGACAGTAACGATTCCACAGTAATGGTACGCATTGTAATGGAATAAACCATCGCAGGAGGAATTAAATGACCGAAATGCCGAAAAAATCAAAAGCTGATTCACACATCACAAAAAGATTATGTGAAATCGTCGGCGAAAAAAATGCCACCGACCTGAAGCACATTCGCTATGCATACTCGTATGATCTGTCATTTGTGATGCCGAAACTGCCGGATTATGTCGTGATGCCGACAAGTGTCGAACAGGTCCAAAAGGTAATGAAATTTGCCAACCAGGAAAAAATATCCGTTACCCCGTTTACGGCCGGAACCAACATCGGGGGCCTGTGTATTCCTGAGAACGGTGGTATTCTGCTGGACATGAAACGGATGAACAACATTATCCGTATCGATGAAGAATCCCATTACGCGATTATCGAACCCGGGGTCTCCCATGCCCAGTTCGCCAGCGCGCTGGCGAAATACAATCTTCGTTTCAGCTGGCCGGTGGGACCGCCATCCGCTTCTACCTCCTCTTGCTCCATCAGCCATGGTATCGGCGGATTGAGCGGACGGTACGGCCTCAACAGCGAAGAAATAACCAGTATGGAAGTGGTGCTGCCCACAGGAGAACTGGTCCGGGTCGGTTCCTGTGCGATCCAGGAAGACGCCTGGCACAGTTGTCTTCCCTTGCCCCGGGTGGACGGACTGTTTACAGGGTGGCTCGGGACTACGGGTGTCGTTACAAAAATCGGGTTGCGGGTGCATCCCATGCCCCCCATACTGAAAGTGTTTACAGCATCCACGGAAAATATCGGTCACATGGCCTCTTATCTTCGAACCCTTGGCAACTATGAAATATGTGATGATCTGACCGGGGTGTCATGGTGGCTTTCCCAGGTGCCCATTCCCTATCCATATAAACCCAAACCATCGGATGCCCCTGAATGGATTTCCTTTGCCACTACCTTTTCCTGGACAGAGAAAGAAAAGCAGGCCAGAGAAGAAATCTGGAGAATGGTAGTGGATGAGGAAATCCAAAATGGATCATCCATAAAAGAAACGGAATATCCTGAAGAGGCCTTGAGGGCAAGGACTCAGCTTCCCAGCCAGATTGTCGGCTCGACCAAAAATTACACCAAGCAGGGAGGGGCCGGAATTTCATGGCCTGGAACCTTTACACCTGTCAACAAATGGGAACCGGTGTACGAAGAATGGAAAAAAATTCTGATAGCCCGGAACCTGTCTCCCTCGGTTCGGGTTACCAATTACAGAGGTGTTCATTACGGGATGCTCCGGGCCATGATCCCGTTCCCCAAAAAAGATCCTGAATCGATCGAAAATGCAAGGCAGGCCATTGTTGAATGTCTGAAAGTCGATCTGGATAATGGGGGCATCCCCTACAAGCCGCCGGTTGATTTTGGACTGGAGATCAATAAAAGGGCCCACCCCGGATATATTGAGCTGTTAAAAAGGGTAAAACAGATGCTGGATCCCAATGATATTATGAATACCGGGAAGCTGGCTTTTTAGGAATCTTGTAATTGAAATTTTTTAAAAAAACTTGTTTTCTCAATAGTTTTTGGAGGCTTTTATGAAGTGGGATATTCCTTCACTTGAAGAATTGGAAGATGCTGTATGGAAATGCACGGCATGTGGTAATTGTAAAACAGCGTACGATTTCGGACCACCGCCGACGTATGGGGAAATCTGTCCGGCCGGTGTGGAATATGGCTTTGATGGAAACATGGCATCCAAAGGAAAGATTGCTTTTGCCAGGGGGATCCTTGATGGTCAGCTGGAATGGACCCAGGAATTTGTCGATGATATTTACCGGTGTACCATCTGCGGCGGATGTCAGAACCAGTGTGAACTCGACCACAAGCCGGTGATTCCCGAGATTATCGAAGCCATGAGGCGCAAGGCCGTGTCAGACGGTGTCGGTCCCATGCCCAGCCAGAAAGTCATTGCCCAGTCCATGAGAAGTTATAACAACCCCTACCAGGGCCCGCGACGGGTTCGTACCGACTGGACAAGACCGTTCAAGAAAGCCAAAAAACCGATCAAGAACATTATGAAAGAAAATGCTCCCATCCTGTTTTATGTGGGCTGTACCGGGGCCTTTAACCTGCCGGTGAGAAATTTTCCAGTGGCAACGGCGTCCATTTTCCAGAAACTGGGACTGGATTTCGGCATTCTTGGAGAAAACGAAATCTGCTGCGGCTCTACGGCCATGAGACTGGGAGATGTGGATGAATTCAAGCGCGTGGCCGAAGCCAATATGCAAACCTTCAAGGACCTTCGGGACAACCATGGCGTTGAAACCATTGTCACCTCGTGTGCCGGATGTTTCAGGGCCATCAAAAAAGACTACAGCCTGTCCGATGAATACGAAGACCACTTAGACGGTCTTAAGGTCATCCATACAACGGATTTCCTTTTCAATTATTTCAAGGAAGGCAAAATGCAGTTTACCAAAGAACTTCCCTGGAAAGTAACCTATCATGATCCGTGTCACACCGGGAGGCACCTGATCCAGTTCGATGTGGATGAGGATGGCTCCAGGCAGTGGAAAGGTTCGTATATGGGGAAAAATGAAGAAAACTGTCTCTACGATATTCCCCGGGAAATGATCAAGGCCATTCCCGGTATTGACTTTGTGGAGATGGAAAGAATCCGCAGCAACTCCTATTGCTGCGGCGGAGGCGGCGGTGTCATGACGGGGTACGGGGACTGGGCAGCCAAAAACGCCGGTCTCAGGATACAGGAAGCGCTTGATACCGGGGCGGAACAAATGATTTCCATCTGTCCGTTTTGCCATTTCAATCTGAATGAAGGATCTAAAAGGATAAAAAGCAACATGAAGGTGTATGATCTGGTGGAACTGATAGACATGGTTCTCTAGACCGGCCGGGTCATATCAAAATCAATTACGTTAACCGAAGGGGGGACAATGAATTTAAAACAAAGAGTAATGAATCAGTTGAACGGGAAAACCGTTGACATAACCCCTGTTGGGTGCACTACCACATACGGCGTTGTCGAGTTGATGAAGGAATGCGGTGCGGAAAGACCTCTTGCAGATACAGACCCCGAAGCCATGGCCACCCTGGCCATGGCAGGGGAACTGGCAGGATTTGAAATGGTCAAGGCCATGGGATGGGACATAACCCCAATGAGCGAAGCCTTTGGATGCGGTCTGGGAACTCCGCAAATTGATCTCCAGTATTCTGTCAAAGCACATCCATTTGCTGAAAGTCTGGATGAACTGACCTATCCATCTGATTTACTTGAACGGGGAAGATTTCCTGCCTACAAAAAACAATTTGAAATTCTCAAGAATAAAGTGGGCGACGAAAAAGCGATTTTTGGTGAATCAGAAGGTGCGTTTACCTGTGGCGCCAATCTCGTGGGAACCGAAAATTTCATGAGATGGACATTCAAGCGGAAAGCAGATGTGGAAAAAGTCCTTGAAGTCACCAGACAGGCCATGATCGATGTGATCAATTTTGCCTTTGAAAACGGGGCGGACTATTATGTCATGGCGGAACCGACAGCCGGCCCGTCCGTTATGAGCCCCAAACTGTTTAAAAAATTTGTTGTCCCCCTGCTGTCTGATATTGTCGCTGAAACGAACGGCCCTTTGGTTGTGCATATCTGCGGCAATACAGACATGATCATTCCCCTGATGTGTGAAACCGGCGTAAAAGGATTAAGCATCGAGGAAGGTGCCAATATGAAAGAAGCCGTCAGGATCGCCCATGAAAACGATGTCAGGATATTCGGCAATGTGGCAGCCGGCACCACGCTTTTTATGGGAACACCTGAACAGGTATACAAGGAATCCATTGCAGCCCTTGAAAACGGAACAGATTTTCTTTGCCCCGGATGCGGCATTGCGCCGGGCTCTCCTCTGGAAAATGTGCGGCAGCTCAGAAAAGCAAGGGATGATTTTTTCAAATAAAGATGTTCGGTTCGGCGGGGAATTCAGCATCCTTTGAAAAAAGAGGTGTCGAATATCCCCGATAACAACAAATCATCAATAATTTGGAGGTAGCAATGAAAAAAATTGTCACGATTTCGTTGGGTTTAATGATGGTGTTCAGTTTACTGGCATCGCAGCAGGTCTTTGCAAAAGACCCCGTGAAAATCGGGGTGCTGGTTCCTTTGACCGGCATTGTGGCGCAGGGGGGCCTTGAGATGAAGATGGGTATTGAAATGGCGGCCAAAGAAAAAGGAACGCTCCTGGGACGGCCCATCAAGCTGCATGTCGAAGATACCCAGGTGAAACCGCCGGTTGCCGTATCAAAAGCGGAAAAACTGGTGTACAAGGACGGCTGCAAGGCATTGATCGGTGTTTTTTCCAGTGGTGTCGGTCTGGCACTGGCAGCAAATATCGACAAGCTGAATGTACCGTTTCTTACGACCCATGTGATGACCACCGAATTTTATGGCATTCACCCCCTTGTTTTCAGAAGCGGCCAGCTGGCCAACGATCAGACAGCCGTCGGTAATGTAAAAGGGATTCTGGCACGACCGGATTTAAAAGAGAAAACCTATTATGTCCTTGTACACGACTATGCATGGGGTCATGATGCCGGTCAAAGATTCATCGATCTGGCCAAAGAAAACGGGATCAAAATTTATAATGAAGATTATGACAAGGCGCCCATTTCAACAAAAGACTGGTCATCTTATATCAGCAAAATCAAGGCATCCGGCGTCGATGGGGTATACATCGCGTTTATTACCAATGTGATTCCTGTTTTTGCCAAACAAATGTCTGATTTCGGACTTCAGGACAAGGTGAAGACGGTTTCTGCGGCCGCACCCGGACCATTGGAACTGGAAGCCGGCGGTGAAGCCTGTTATGGAATTTTTGGTGCCTCGGACTGGTCATGGGATGTGGATACCCCGGAATCCAATGACTGGGAAATGAGATTCTGGGAAGAATACGAAACCATTCCATCCGATGCAGCGGCTCACAGCTATGTCGGTGCCATGAATCTTTTCAAAGGCATTGAAAAAGCGGGCAGCACGGATC
>JAABTU010000006.1 GCA_011389715.1 Desulfotignum sp. | reverse complement strand
ACTGCCATATACTGCTTGTGTTCACAGGGGATGCCGCCCTGGGTCTGGCCTGCGGTGCAGGAATATTGTATCTGCTCCAGGAAAAAGGGATCAAAGCCAAAACCCCGGGTTTTTTTTTCAAGCGGCTGCCTTCCCTTGATTTTCTGGATCTGGTCAGCCATGCCTGCATTGTCACGGGATTCTTCCTGTTGACCTTCGGCCTGATCACCGGGTTCGTATATGCCAAAGCCATATGGGGCCGTTTCTGGAGCTGGGATTTCAAAGAGGTCTTTTCTCTGGGAGCATGGCTGGTATACGCCGTATTGATCCATCTGCGGCTGTATTCAGGGTGGCGGGGCAGAAAATCAGCCATTATGACCATCGTTGGATTCGCTATCATCATTTTTACGTTTCTGGGGGTGAATATGTTTTTGGGCGGTCACCACCAGGAATTTACCAAATAGCGGGAACATCATGCCACATATCATACTCATTGGTGTAAACCATAAAACCGCCCCTGTGGAACTTCGGGAAAAACTGTCTTTTTCCAGGGAAGAAACCCTGGCAGCCTTAAAGGACTCAAACAGCATCCAGACATAAATGAGGTGTTAATTTTTTCCACCTGCAACCGGACCGAAATTTTGTATGTGTCTGACAGCGACAGCTCTGTGGATGATATCACCTTGTTTGTTTCTGCGCACAAGCATATTGCTGTGTCTGAATTTGCATCAGCCCTTTACGCACTGCACCGGGATGCGGCGGTCCGCCATATTTTCCGGGTGGCGTCCAGTCTGGATTCCATGATGGTGGGGGAACCCCAGATCCTGGGCCAGGTGAAACAAGCTTACAGAACTGCAGTGGAAGCCGGGGCTTCAGGGGTGTTGCTCAACCGCATGATGCACAAAGCCTTTTCCATAGCCAAGCAGGTGCGCAAGGAAACCGGGATCGGGGACAATGCTGTTTCCATCAGCTATGCCGCTGTGGAGCTGGCCAATAAAATTTTCAGCGACCTGTCCGCAAAAAGTGTGCTGCTGCTGGGGGCAGGGGAGATGGCGGAACTGGCGGTGGAACACCTCATGTCCCATAATGTGAAACAGGTTCTGGTGGCCAACCGGACCTTTGAAAATGCCGTAAACCTGGCTGAAAAATTCAGGGGCCAGGCCATGGGTTTTGAAGAACGGGAATCCGCACTGACAGAAGTGGACATCATCATCTCTTCCACCGGTGCCACCCAATACGTAATAGCGGCGGATCAGGTGAAAAAGGCCATGAAAAAACGGCAGTACAGGACCCTGTTTTTTATTGATATTGCCGTGCCCAGGGATATTGATCCGAAAATCAATACACTGTCCAATGCCTATGTTTATGATATCGATGACCTGAAAACCATTGTGACATCCAATATCCAGCAGCGGGAACACGAAACCGTCAAGGCTGAGCGGTTTGTGGCCCAGGCGGTTGTCAAGTTCAGAAAATGGCTGGACAGCCTGGCCATTGTCCCCACTATCAAGGCCATTAACGACAAGATGACAGCCATTGTGGAAATGGAGTGTGACAAAACCCTGGCCCATCTGGACCATTTGTCAGAACAGGATCGGGCTGCCATCCGCCGCATGACCCGGGCCATTGCATCCCGGGCTATCCATGACCCGATCCTGTTTTTAAGAAATACCGGCACCCACCGGGATGATTCTTTGTATCTGAACGTAACCCGCCAGCTCTTTAACCTGGATATTTCAGACGAACAATAATATCTTTACAAATAAATAAATGTTGTTATAATAGCCTCTTTTAATGTTCCCGGACCTTTAAAAGAAGGATAAAGCCATGAAGAAAGAAGATCTGGAATATTTTAATACCTTGTTGACTGACAGACTCAATGAATTGCTCAAGCATGCAGACAGTACGGTTACGGGTATGACAAAGCCCAAAGAGAATTTTGCAGACCCAACGGACCGGGCGTCCCATGAAGCGGAAAGAAGTTTTGAGCTGCGGATCCGTGACAGGGAGCATAAATTGATAAAGAAAATCAAAAAAGCCCTGGAGCGTATAGAAAACGGTACCTTTGGACGGTGTGAGACATGTGAGGAAGAGATCTCTATAGAACGTCTCAAGGCCAGACCAGTGACCACACAGTGTATTGAATGCAAGACCCGGGAAGAGGATATGGAGAATGCCCTGGGAATCTGACCGGATATTCTAATTGATTGATCTTCACGTACATTCCACTGCTTCGGATGGATCTCTGTCTCCTCTGGAAATTTTGGAACTTGCCAGGGACAGGGGCATCAAAGCCATTGCCATTACCGATCATGATTCCATTGACGGTATCAAAGAAATCGCAGACCAGGTGCAGGCCTTTTCGGTAGAATTCATGACCGGGGTGGAAATATCGTGTACGCCGCCCCGGGATTTTGAAACCATCGGCAGTGTCCATCTTCTGGGATATGGATTTTCCCTGTATGACCGGAACCTGAATTTGATGCTTTCGGCGGCAAAGCTGTCACGGGAACAGCGCAATCCAAAAATTATCAGCAAATTGAACCAGGCCGGGCTGGATATCAGTCTGGCGGAAATTGTTGCACGTTTCGGGACCGGGCAGACCGGACGGCCCCATATTGCTGAGCTGATGAAGGAAAAAGGATTTGTTTCCTCCTTTAAGGAGGCCTTTGACATCTGGCTTGGCAAGGGAAAACCCGCCTATGTGGATAAATTCAAGATATCGTGTAAAAAAGCCATTCAGACCATCCTTGATGCCGGGGGGATACCTGTGCTTGCCCATCCGGGCCTGCTGACGTTCAACCGGACAAGGGATCTGGAAGTGTTTTTGGATACCCTGATCAGTTATGGTCTCCAGGGAATGGAAGTTTTTTATACCGACCATGATGCCCATCAGACAGAATATCTTGCCAACCTGGCCAGAAAGAAAAAACTGCTGGTCACCGGCGGGTCTGATTTTCATGGGAGTTTCAATGCCGGGGTCAAACTGGGCAGTGGCAAGGACAATATCCAGGTGCAATATGCCATTTTCAAAGCCTTGACCAGCCGCCTGGATGCCATGCACAACCTCCATGACCGCCTGGATATCCTGGAAGCCAATCTCGGGCACCAGTTCATTGACCGGGCCCTGCTGCAGACCGCCCTGTGCCACCGCTCTTTTTTGAATGAAAACCAGCGGTTTTGTGATACTGACAACGAACGCCTGGAATTTCTGGGTGATGCGGTTCTCGGGCTTTGTATCGGCCATATTCTAATGAAGCA
The DNA here is from genome assembly GCA_011389715.1 of Desulfotignum sp. Classification (GTDB taxonomy): domain Bacteria; phylum Desulfobacterota; class Desulfobacteria; order Desulfobacterales; family Desulfobacteraceae; genus Desulfotignum. The sequence goes on along the minus strand of JAABTU010000006.1, from coordinate 5,666 downwards.
GAGCCCTTCCAGAAAAGAGGGAGAGTTGTCCAAACTGCGCGCCACCCTTGTGAGTGAACCCGGGCTGGCAGATATGGCCCGGTCTATTGACCTGGGACGGTTTGTCCGGCTGGGCAAGGGAGAAACCATATCCGGAGGAAGAGATAAAAACTCCATTCTTTCTGATGCGTTTGAAGCGGTCATGGCAGCGGTATTTCTGGATGCCGGGTTTGACACAACCTGCGATCTGATCCAGGAGCTGTTCAAAAAAGCCGTTGATACGGTGTTGTCCTGTGACCACACATTTGATTATAAAAGCAGTCTCCAGGAATATGCCCAGGAAATATTTGCCACCACACCCGTTTATACGGTGCTACAGGAGATGGGCCCGGATCATGATAAAACCTTTGAAATCTGTCTGGAACTGGCCCATATCACTGCCCGGGGGTTTGGCAAAACCAAAAAGGCAGCAGAACAGGATGCTGCAAAAAATGCCATAAATCTGCTTAAAAACGCTTAGGGTAATGCCTTCTCCCCTGGTTATCCCCATTTTTATTCCCCATTCAGGGTGCCCCCACCAATGTGCCTTTTGCAACCAGAACGCCATTACCCGGGAAACCGAAAGCTTGCCGGATCCAGCCCGCATGGCTGCTCTCATCCGCCAATACTTGAAATATAAAGGTGCCAGATCCCGTGTGGAGCTGGGGTTTTTCGGCGGCAATTTTCTGGGCCTGGATACCCGGCATATCAAACGCCTTATGGCTGATGCACAACCTTTTCTTGACAGCGGGGCCATCCAGGGAATACGGTTTTCCACCCGGCCGGATACGGTGACCGAAAACACCCTGGATCTGGTGCGGTCCTATCCGGTAAGTCTTGTGGAACTGGGGGTCCAATCCATGGACGATCAGGTGCTGGACCGGGTGAACCGGGGCCACACCAGTGATGATACTGTCCGGGCAATGGCTTTGCTTAAAAAACAAGGATTGAAAGCAGGTATTCAGGTCATGGTGGGCCTTCCCGGGGATACACGGGCCGGCATGGTACGGACGGCAGATATCCTGGCAGGGTTAAAGCCGCTGACAGCCAGGATATATCCGGTTCTTGTCCTGAAAAAGACCCTGCTGGCCCAATGGTTTAAACATGGGAAATACCAGCCCCTGGCACTGGACCAGGCAGTGGAAGTATCGGCTGAAATGTTCCGGATTTTCACCCGGGAAGGGGTTGCAGTAATCCGCATGGGGCTTCAGACTTCCGGCGCCCATGACCCTGATGTTATTGCCGGTCCCGCACATCCGGCTTTCGGACATCTGGTTTTATCCCGTATTATGTATGACACTATTGTGCAAAAGATTCAAGATCTCAAAGATGACCAGACGTCAAGACAGATAAAGTTATGTATCCATCCCCGTTTTGCATCCCGTCTCAGGGGCGATAAAAACAGCAACCTGCACCGCCTGAAGGCGGTTTTCCCACACCTTGATTTTGAAATTCAGACGGATCCGGCCATGGGATCAGACCAGGTGGATATCTTTAAATACCCTGCTTGAAAAGATCATCCGTGCCTGAAGCAGTATTTGGTTTCGGGGTGTGGGCAGTGGGGACGGTGCCTTCTTTGAAACATTCAAAAAGGGTTTTTTCTGATTCTCTGATGGGCAGCAACCCGGTTTTTGCATCAATTTTGGCAAACACAATGCCTTCGGGAACGGTGAAGGTTCTGGCAGGTTTTCCTTCCAGGGCCTGCTGCATGAAATCAAGCCATATGGGACTGGCTGTTCTGGAACCGGTTTCTCCTTTTCCCAGGGATGCTTCCTGATCCATTCCCACCCAGACACCGGTGGTGTATCTGGGGGTATATCCCAGAAACCAGGCATCAAAGAGATTATTGGTGGTGCCGGTTTTGCCGGCTACAGGCCGGTTCAAAGCCTTGACACGCCTGCCGGTACCTGACTGTACAACACTTTCTAAGATATTGGTCATGATATAGGCGGTGTTCATGTCAATGACCTTTTTACGGATCAGCTTGGAGGTTTCCAGCAGATTGTCGTCCCGGTCGTAAATTTTGGTGATAAACACCGGTTCGATCAGGTAGCCCAGATTGGAAAATACGGAATAGGCATTGACAAGTTCCAGCAGGGATACACCTGAAGACCCTAAGGCGATGGACAGATCCTGGTTGATATCCGATGTGATGCCCAGTTTCCTTGCATAGTCAATGGCATAGGAGATACCGATATCCTGGAGGATTTTGATGGTGACCACGTTTCGGGATTTAACAAGGGCCTCTCTGAACAAAGTGGGTCCGTAAAATTCTTCCTTGTAGTTTTGGGGTTTCCAGATGAAGTCCCGGGACACATCTTCATATACCACCGGCGAATCAATGATACTGGTTGCAGGGGTGTACCCCTTGTCCAGGGCAGCCGCATATATGATGGGTTTGAATGCGGATCCCGGCTGCCGCCGGGACTGGTAGGCCCGGTTGAACTGGCTGTCTTTGAAATCCCGGCCCCCGATCATGGCTTTCACATGACCGGTTTCCGCAGCAATACTCAACAGTGCTGCCTGTGCTGCGGGTTCCTGATACAGGGTGAATTCGTATTGGTCTGCCTGGTCCATGTCATTCAACACCTTAACCTGAATGATATCTCCGGGTGTTAAAACCCGGGAGGGCTTAGTGACTTTGGATTCATAATATGCCACCTTCGGATTGGGTCGGCGTGCCCAGGTCATGGTCTTGAGCAGGATAATTCCCTGAAAATTTCCCACCCGCACCCTGGTTACATTGTTTTCATCATCCACATCCAGCACCACACCGGTATAGACACTGCCTTTTTCAAGCATATTCCCCTGTATCTTTTCTGCCTCGGCCCGGCAGAAATTTTCAATTTGAAGGGCTGATATGTTTTTTTCAGGTCCCCGGTATCCCATCCGCCGGTCCAGATCCATGAGGCCTTTTGTTACAGCATCCCGGGCCATCTTCTGCAGTTCGATATTGACAGCGGTGTGAATCTGCAGTCCCTGGTTGTACAGGGCATCTTCCCCATATTTTTTTTCCACATACCGCCTGACATGCTCTGTATAGTAGGGTACTTCCTCAATAAACCAGTTTTTCCGGGGTTGGATGTCCAGTTCCATATCAATGGCTTCGGTAACCTTCATGTTGGTTACCATGCCTTCTTCCTTCATGCGGTTCAGGGTATAGATCTGGCGCTGTTTGGCCCGGTCGGGAAACCGGAAAGGGGAATACCGGCTGGGGGCCTGGGGAAGTCCAGCCAGCATGGCGCATTCAGCCAGGCTCAGATCCCGTGCATGTTTTCCAAAATAGTTTTCTGCAGCCGCCTCAACCCCGTAGGCACCATGGCCCAGATAAATCTGATTCATGTATAAAAACAAAATGTCATCCTTGGTGAATCTTTTTTCTATGCGGTAGGCCAGGATGGCTTCTTTGAGTTTGCGCTCATAGGTCCGTTCCGGTGTCAGCAGAAAGGATTTGGTTACCTGCTGGGTAATGGTGCTTCCCCCCTGGGTAATGGCACCGGCCTGAAAATTTTTGATGAACGCCCTGAAAATGGATTGGATATCAATGCCCGGATGTTCCCGGAATCGTGAATCTTCGGCAGCAACAAAGGCATTTATCAGGTGTGGGGGCATGTCAGACAAAGGGATAACTATTCTGCGCTCTTTGTAGAATTCTCCAATTTTACGGCCATCGTCTGAAAAAACACTGGTAACAGTGGCCGGCCGGTAATCTGATAATGAATTGATTTTGGGCAAATCTTTGCTCAGGTATATATAGAGTCCGAATAAACCGCCGGCAGACAGCAGAATTCCTAAAATAATTGCGGCAAGACCCCATTTCAAAAAGGCGAGTGCCAGGTGTTTTTCTTTTTTCCCGCGTTTTTTCATAACCTCGGATCTGGATTTTTTATTTGTCATGATATCATAAAAGCAATATTAGGTGTTGGGGATAAAATTTTACATGCTTGTTATCAGATTGCCCCCCATTAGGCAACGGAATTTACGTGCTGTTTGAGCAGGACAGCAGCGGTTCAAAGCATCAGTCGTCATATTTGTCTTTGTTTTTTTTATGCTTTTTGGATTTATGGTTTTTCTTTTTGTCATAGTATGATGCCAATTTGTCGGGAACTTCGCCCGGACCGGCCGGCCGCCACCTGCCTTCAATTGTTGTGGAGACAAGCCATCTGCCGTCAGGGGACATGCGGATGTAAACATTGTTGCCAAAATAAGTTTGGGACAGTCTTACCACAACATAGGCACCGATTTTTTCATCATAGGCAAGTTCATGGCCATCATAGTGTTTGTGGCGGTATCCATGGGCAGGTGCATGGGGTGGCGGGCCTTGTTTGTTATAGTGTTTTTTTTGCTGTGTATGGCTTTGGTTCCGGGTACCGACACCCATTGTAGTGCAGCCGGTAACAAAAAAAATTCCCAAAAAAAATATGATGAAAAAATTACTGACCGGTTTCAATTTTTCTCTCCTTGTTATCTTGAAATGAATTTGATTTATGATGGTTCTTTTTTCTGCATCATACCGCTTTTGTATGAGAACATCAACATGGCATATATCTTCTGGATATTTGTCATCAGCATGCCGGGTTTTCGATCGCTCTGTGCAGCACTCTGTCCCAAGCCCCGCCCCTGGAGGTGTGCTGTGCCCGGCAATCCATTATAGCAAATATCCAGATATCTTGTTGTATTGCCAAATTTTGTTTATAAATTGACTTTTTAAAGGATTTTGGTTACATAATAAAGTTTTAGTGGTCTAACTGACAAAAAGGAATACAAAAGAGTTGCCATGATCCAGCTTGATTTTGAAAAGGCCGGGGGATTGATTCCAGCCATTGCACAGGATGCAGAAACCGGTGAGGTGCTGATGCTTGCCTATATGAACCGCCAGGCCTTCGAAAAGACCCTGCAGACCGGCAAGGCCACCTATTACAGCCGTTCCCGCAGTATGTTGTGGACAAAAGGGGAAACCTCGGGCCATGTGCAGCATGTCCAAAAAATCCTTGTGGACTGCGACCTGGATACCCTGGTGCTCCAGGTGGTGCAGGCAGGTGGTGCAGCCTGCCACAAGGGGTATAAAAGCTGTTTTTTCAGGGCTGTGCAGGGCAGTGAACTTACGACAATCAGCCAAAGGGTCTTTGATCCCGAAAAGGTATACAAATAATGCAGAAAATACTCAAACTGGGCATTCCCAAAGGAAGCCTGCAGAATGCCACAATTGACCTGTTCCGACGCTCTGGATGGAAAATCAATGTGGAAGGAAGAAGTTATTTTCCCGATATTGATGATGAAACCATTGAATGCGCCCTGTGCCGGGCCCAGGAGATGTCCATTAATGTGGAAAGCGGGGTTATTGATGCAGGTCTCACCGGACGTGACTGGGTGGCGGAACATGAATCCGACGTACATGTGGTGACAGACCTTGTCTATTCCAAAGTCAGTGCCCGGCCGGCCCGCTGGGTGGTGGCCGTGGCCAGTGAATCTCCCATAAACGACCTTAAGGATCTGGAGGGCATGACCATTTCCACGGAACTGGTCAAATTTACCAAACGGTTTTTCAAAGAACGCCATATCAATGTGACGGTGAAATTTTCCTGGGGGGCCACGGAAGCCAAAATCGTATCCGGCCTTGCTGACGCCATCGTGGAGATCACGGAAAC
>JAABTU010000005.1 GCA_011389715.1 Desulfotignum sp. | reverse complement strand
CTACCGGCAGAACAGACAGGGTATCAATGACCGAAGGGTCGGATGCCGCGGGTTTCCATGGCAGCTCTCCCAGGGCCTGGTTCATCGCCCGCAGGCGTTTTCCATGAGATGTATACAGGATATCGTTGAGTTCCAGGATGATGCTTTTTGACAACGGTTCCTTGACCCGGCCGGCAAGCCGGCTCAAGGCTCCAGCGGCTTCATTAAACAGAAAATACGACTGCGTCTGGTGTTCAAACCGGGGTGACCGGATGACGTCGGTCAATGTTTTAACCGTGTCGACGTCGATGGTGTCAGGGTGTTTGTCCATGTGACCGGCCACATATTTAACAGCCATGTAAGCGCCTGAAAAATCTTTGATCCCGTGGTTGATCAGGGCTTGGGTGCGGCACAAATCCGCTTCTTCTATTGTCATATAGACTTTTCCCTTGGAAACCCCAGTTGGACACCAAATTCATCGCTCATAATCTTGATCTCGTGAGCATAACAAGTTCATGTGTGGATCTGTATATCTCTCAAACGATAATCTCTACCTGGATAATAAACAAAAATACAAGATGAACTGGAAAGTATATTATTTCAGTATCTGACATCTTTCAATTTGATAAATAGTACAATCAAAACAAGACCTGCATTTTTTCTATCTGTCAAATCTCAATCATCTTGCAACCATCATTTCTAAATAAATCGACCATATCAGGTTTTGAATTCTAATGGTATCCCAAATAAATGACCCTTGAAATTTTCAACCATGGGGTAATAATACCTGAAAGGTCGGAAAATGTGTCAGTCTTCTGACGGACCGTTCGATGGCATTGCTGCAAAATCCTATATTCATAGGTTCACCATTAATGGAGCGGATTTCTCGGGCGCTTCTCAGCTGATATAACCCAAAGGCGCAGAGCCCAATTTGCCTCATTATTTTATTCCGGTGAATACCTGAATCAGCTGCTCCTCAATGATCCTCAACACGTCATCTTCACTGTCGATAATCCCGATGTCCGTATTGATCTGGAATGCAATCGTCACCCCATACATGGGATGCTGAAAAGGTTGTCCGGTAGCATATACCCCGGGGCCAGTCTGTCCAGGTCACGGTGATCCGCGGAGGAGGTGTCCAAAAGTCCAAGGCGGACCAGAAACCGTTCTTGAATCTGATCAAAACAGGGACGTTCAGTAACCGCCTCGATGATCAGACCTGCCAGAATATAGACGGTATCTGAATACGCCCAGCCATGTCCCGCTGGAAGGAGTGTGGGCTCATCCAGTATGAATTCGACAAGACGTTCGGGGGGAAAAGGGTTGCCGGTTTCCTGCCATGCCTTTGAAAATGCTTCTGCAAAGGTGTTCATGTGCACATGATCCGGAATTCCTGCACTGTGTGTGAGCAGATGGCGCAATGTGATCGATTCATGGTTCGGGAGCCGCCGGAACCAGTCGAACGTACCGATCCACTGGGAGACGGACTCATCCAGAGCCAGGCGGCCCTCTATGGCCAGCGCAATGCACAAGGCTCCCACAAAGCTTTTGCCAATGCTTGCGGAAAGCATGCGGGTATTGTCGGTCATTGGAACGTTTGCCTCGATATCGGCCAAGCCGGAGGCGGCAGTGCCGATAGTTCCGTCTTCCAGGACATAGGCTGCGGTCATACCGGGAAATTCGAACTCTGCCCGCACACGGTCGGTCTCAGCCTGAAACCGTGAGGTATGGTCCGCCGGGGGCTGGTGGATGGCACAGGCTGCGAGCATGGCGGCGCATAATATCGAAATGGCTGTTCTCATCACAAAAGCACCTCTGTCACTGTATTGTGGCGTAAGAACATCGTTTTTCGGTTCAGCCACACCACGACAGCGGCAACAACCACGAAAAGCCAGGTATCATAGGGCTGCGCATCCGGCCACAGGGGATTGATCAACTGCAGGTGGAAAAACGCCGGTAGCAGGATACTGCCGTGCGAATGGTTGAAAAGCGGTGTCACGATGACGCTCAGGGCCAGGGTGCCCACAAGGAAAGGTGTCAAAGCCCAGGCGCTTTGGGGTGTGCTGCTGAGCATGAACGCCGGCAGGTGCCAGACAGCCCAGACAACTCCGAGTAAGAGGGCCGCCCAGATGGGAGCCATTTTACGTTGAAGCAAAGGCAGGGCCAGTCCACGCCAGCCGATTTCCTCGATCGGTCCCTTGATGGCCATGAAAAACAGTGCTGACAGATAAGCGGTTATCGATGCAAAAGGGAACAGCTTGTCCAAGGCGCCTTGTTTGAAAAGAGCTCCGACATAGAATACCAGCGGCACAATAAGGATCAACATGACATACCAGTAGATGGACGTCCGCCACATCAGCAGCCGGGAAAGAAAACGCCCTATGCCGTCAACCCCCTCCCGGTAAAAGAGGACAGCCAGTGCTGCGATGGCCGGTGCATAAACGGCAAGGTAAAACAGCGGGTGCTGGCCGGTAAGATTTCCAAACAAGTTGACCATCGTCTCAGAGGCAAAAATATACAGCCCGAGGATACCCCAAGTGATGACAAATGTCATGGCAAAGAACGGGATCAGATCGGTCTGGCGCATGTAATAATTTCCTTATTTGTGAGTATGATTGCCGGCATCCATTGTTGCATGCCGGAGAACTGTCCGCAGAAATCCATCATGAAGGAAACATCACATCTGTCACGCCCGCCACAAAAAACGGAAAATAGTGATCCGTACCAAAATGGTTTCCCGCTTCCACGTGCGTGGGCAGGCGGTATCCGGCGAATGACTGAAATTCGGCGAGATAGCCCCCGAACGGTTGCAGCTTGTGCTGCTTCTCAGGATTGGCGTTGCTCCACCGGTCAAAACGGACCCGGGTCGGCTGACCATCCGGTGCCACAGTGACATCCACAGACTGTACAGGTTTTGAATAATATTGGTATCCTTCAGGAAATTCAAGCCTGAATCCTTTTGCTTTGGATAATCATCATTGAGCAGGATAAATTGGTAAGTTTTCAAAATCACCGGCTTGCCCAGTTCAGGATGCAGCTGTTTGGCCAGATTGGAATAGTAATCCGCTATCTTGGCCCCTGTGCCGCGGCTGCCGGAATAGGTCAAAAGTGCGATATTAATGCCCGGTTCAAGTCCCAGGTCCTTGTGCGGGATGATTTATTGCTGTTCTTGTTTCGTGCTCACACAAAAAAAGTTTGATTAATTGATCCAGATCAAGGATTCCATCCGTCTCTTATAGTAATTTCAATCCAAGATTTAACGACCAAAACTAAATGAACAACGGATTAAAACGGATAAATTAAATAGATCGTAAAAACAACTAATAACAAAAGGCGAATTTAAATGTTTTGTTTTCAATGTCAGGAAGCAGCAAAAGGAACGGGTTGCACCGTTAAAGGCATGTGCGGAAAAGAAGGAAGCACTGCCGATCTACAGGACCTTCTGATTTATAACCTCAAAGGTATTGGTGTGCTTGCCAAAAAAGCCAAAGCCGCTGGAGTCGAAATGCCTGGTTCTACCGGTAATTTTGTGGCCAAAGGCCTTTTCACAACCATTACCAATGCCAATTTCAACGATGAAAGTTTAAATAAATGGATATTGGATGCCCAGGTCGTCAAAAAACAATTGAGTGCAGCAGTCAGTGATAAAATCGGTGCAGATCTGCCCGATTGTGCCACCTGGTATTCAAACGATGTATCCACCTTTGCCGCCAAAGCCGCCACAGTCGGCATATTGGCCACAGAAAATGAGGATGTCAGGTCCTTAAGGGAGCTTTTAATCCTGGGACTGAAAGGGATATCCGCCTATGCGGACCATGCTGCCGGCCAACTATTACCCGGCGTTTAAAAAATACGAACATCTCAAAGGCAACTACGGCGGTTCCTGGTGGCACCAGAACAAGGAATTTGAAAGCTTTAACGGCCCTATCCTGATGACCACCAACTGTCTGGTCCCTTTGAAAAAAGACTGCACCTATCTTGACAGGCTGTATACCACTGGCGTGGCCTCATATACTGATGCCGTACATATTCCAGAGCGTGTAAACGGTGAATCCAAGGATTTTGAAGCCATTATTGAAAAGGCCAAAACCTGCAGTGCACCGACCGAAATTGAGACCGGAAAAATTGTCGGCGGGTTTGCCCACAATCAGGTGCTGGCACTGGCAGATAAGGTCGTGGATGCCGTAAAAGCCGGGGCCATCAAACGCTTTGTCGTCATGGCCGGTTGCGACGGCCGCCAGAAAGGCAGAAATTACTTTACTGAAGTGGCGGAAAAACTGCCCCAGGATGCTGTGATCCTGACCGCGGGCTGTGCCAAATACAGATACAATAAACTGGATCTGGGTGACATCGGCGGCATTCCCAGAGTATTGGATGCCGGACAGTGCAACGACTGCTATTCACTGGCGGTAATCGCACTCAAACTTAAAGAGGTATTCGGTTTGGATGACATCAACGACCTGCCGCTGTCCTTTGATATCGGCTGGTATGAGCAGAAAGCCGTGGCCGTACTTCTGGCTCTGCTGCACCTGGGTGTTAAGGGCATCCGTCTTGGACCCACACTGCCTGCATTTGTATCACCGGCAGTATTGAATGTCCTTGTGGAGAACTTTGACATTAAACCGATTACGGAACCTGAAGCCGACGTAGAAGCGATCATGGCAGGAAAATAGGCCATTTTTGACCAAAAGACAGGCGCTGGGGGAGATTTGCTGATGAACATTAAAATCTCCCCCAGCCTTGACCTTAAACAAAAATGATTATTTTCAATCAAGGAACACTTTAATAGAGGAAAGGAGACCCAACATGAAATGTCCTGGACAAGACACCCAATACTGGAGTGAAGATGCGATCTTTGAAACAGAATGTCCCGAATGCGGTTCTCCAATGGAATTTTTCAAAGATGACGCAACCCGAAGATGCAGCAGCTGCAAGAAAAAAATCGCAAATCCCAAGATGGATTTCGGATGCGCATCTTATTGTAAATTTGTCGAGCAGTGTCTTGGCACATTGCCCGAAGAGTTCGTGGCCCAGAGAGAAGACCTTTTCAAGGACCGGGTGGCGGTTGAATTAAAAAAATACCTGGGAACGGATTTTAAACGGATCGGTCATGCCGCAAAAGTGGCCAACTATGCGGAGAAAATCGGAAAAAAAGAGCGAGCCAATCTTCCGGTAATCCTTTGTGCCGCATACCTTTATGATATCGGTGCAAAAAACGCATTTGAAAAATATCAGTCGGAAGAACCCGAATATATCGAAAAAGAAAGCCCTATTGTTGCCCGTGAACTCATGGAGAAACTGGGGGCATCACAGGAACTGGTTGATGAAGTGATAAGACTGGTATCAAGCCATGGCCGGCCGGATGAAAATGCCTGGATTAGCCGCAAGATCCTGCATGATGCAGACCAGCTCACCCACATGTTCGCCTGCAAGGACAAAACAGGTGTGGAAACCGATGAATTTGAAACCAAGATAGATCATATATTTTTAACAAGAGCCGGAAATGAACTGGCAAAACAGGTGCTGCTGGAAACCGCTTAGAAAGAAAATTAAATTTAAATGAAATCCTTTCAAAAGATCATTTCGAGGGGATTTAAGATATAAGGAGTAAACGAATGAAAATAACCCGAAAAATAATCGAAATAGACGAAGAAAAGTGCAACGGATGCGGAAATTGTGTTGTTGCATGCGCAGAAGGCGCAATTGAAATAATAGACGGAGTCGCAAAGGTAATTGCAGATAAATACTGTGACGGGCTTGGGGCCTGTATCGGGGACTGCCCTGAGGACGCGCTTAAAATAATCGAAAGAGAAGCGGACGGATTTGACGAAGAAGCGGTTGAAGAACTGCTGAAGCAGAAAGCTGATAGAACCGAAAAAGCGCCTCTCATGGCCGGTGGCGGATGTCCTTCTGCAGCACTGAAAACATTTCCCACCGCAGGTGATGCCGAACCCTGCGGTTGCAACAATCATGCATCTGTGAAAACATCAGGGGGCCCATCTGCCCTGGGCCACTGGCCGGTACAGATCCGTCTGGTACCGCCCAATGCGCCTTTTCTGAAAGGTGCGGATCTATTGATCGCTGCCGACTGTGTGCCTGTGGCATACCCTGATTTTCACGGGGATTTTCTTAAAGGAAAGGCCGTCATGATCGGATGTCCCAAGTTTGATGATAAAGAGGGTTATATCGAAAAAATGGCTCAGGTATTTGCCGTATCCGGGATCAAAAGCATTACATCGGTTATCATGGAAGTGCCCTGTTGTTCTGCTCTACCAATGATCATCAAAAAGGCCCTTGAAAAATCAGGTGCGGATATTCCATTGGAAGAAGTTGTGGTCAGTGCCAGGGGTGAGATTCTTTCATGAAATGGTCGGATGACGCGGACAAAGCCATAAAAAAAGTACCATTTTTTGTACGCAAAAAAGTTAAGAAAAAAGTAGAAGACTATGCCGCCCGGAAAGGGAAACCCGTTGTTGAGCTGATTGATGTCAATGAGTTGAAAAATAAGTTTCTCTCCAAAGGCGGCATGGAAAGTGAAATCAAGGGATATGAAGTGTCATCCTGTTTCGGCGCCTCGGGCTGTCCGAATGTGGCCTGCTCCACCACAGAACTGGCCCGGGAAATTGAGGATTTGCTCAAAGAAGCGGATATCCTTTCCTTTCTGAAAGCCAATGTAAAAAGGGATTTGAAGTTCCACCATGAATTCCGGGTGGTGCTTTCAAACTGCCCCAATGCCTGCTCAAGGCCCCAGATTGTTGATATCGGTATTATCGGTGCCTCAAAGCCGGGCCTTACAGATGAACCCTGCACCCAGTGCGATTCTTGTGTTGATTCCTGCAAAGAAAAAGCGGTTTCAATAGAAGATGAAAAACCTATTATTGACATGGACAAATGCCTGTTGTGCGCCAAATGTATACAAGCATGCCCAACCGGCACCATAATCGAAGAACAACAGGGCTATCGCGTTCTTTTAGGCGGCCGCCTTGGCCGTCACCCCCAGCTTGCAATGGAAGTGCCGGAAATCCAGTCTTATGGGCGTGTTATCCAGATCGTGAAAAATTGCCTCAAATTTTACAAAACCCATTCCAAAAACGGGGAACGTTTCTCCCATATTTTGGATTCAGTAGATCAAGTGCTGCCGGGCGGATGAAAATTTGAGATTGGTATGGCATGGCGCATAGATTAGACCACCCAGAAATTAACTTTTCTCGTACCCGCCGAGCATTACCCGGCCAAGAGTCCGTCATCAAATCCGTATCATCTCTGTCAGTTTTAGAATTGTGGAGTGATGGGGTACTGCTGGAATAGGGTACTGCTATGATATAACACTACGCTAAACTGGCTCATCATCAGATGAAAATCACCCAGGTGGGGATGCTGGATCATAGATTTGCATAAGCCGGCTGATAAAAATGGCCCGGCAGCTGTCCATTCAGTCACCATTTATTTTGAAAAAATGTTTCATCGATGAAACGCTTTTGCAAATCATTCATTGGGATACGGTCAGGGTGAACAGATTATTGGTTCGGGGTGAACACATTTTCGGGTAGAGACTGGGCTTTGTAGAGGGGGTGGTTCTGGGGGAAAAAGCTCTATTGAAGGAGTTCTTGAAAGGTAGCACTCAGTAGGGTAAAACAGGTAGAACACTATGAACATCAGTTTTAGAAAACTATTTCAATTAGTCCTTATAAGGACAGTTTACCATTCCCTGTGTTCTAACCTGTTCACCCCTGTCACCCTTTTTGCAAAGATAGGAATTCAAAATATGAGAACTTTGATCACAGCCAGATAATGGAGAAGATACTGATGCAGCTGCATGGCCATGGCATTCTTGGATTGCCCGTACATGATTCGGTAATTGTTGAAAAACAGCACCATGACCTGCTGTACCAGGTAATGATGGAAGAATATGAAAAGGTGATGGGGTTTGAGCCGGTGCTGAAATAATTTTCATTGAATTTACCGTCCAATCGTCCAAACAGGGAACTGGGCAGCTGTCGGTGGGTGGTGTGGGCGATGCTTGTGGGGAAAAATCAAAGTCTTTGGGAAGGCGATTTTAGTGGGCTGATATACAATCACCTTTGGGAGATAGCAAATTCTGCACAATCTCAAAAAGCAGTTTCAATGAATAGGGTTTGGGAAGGACAGCATCAAACTGGTGCCCATCCATCAGCCAAGGGGTGCCTGACATGGCAATGACTGGGATATCGTCCCCTTTCAGTCCTCTGACATTTTCAAGCACATCTTCGCCAGACATCCTGCCCATAACCATATCGGTAATCACCAGATGATATTCATTGGATTGCAGTTTATTTATACCTTGTTTAACGCTTTCCGCTGTATCTACCTGGTATCCTTTTTTGGACAATGCCATGTCCAGCATTCTCAAAATTGCTGTTTCATCGTCAATGACAAGAACCTTAATCTCTTTCATTCTTTTTCTCCCTTGGAAAATTTGGAATTTTCCTCTGCTTTAAAGATACCGTCTTTGAAGAGAAAAAACAATGGTCAGAAATACTGTATTAAAACTGTTTTTATACCTAATAAAATTAAGTATTTTGTATATTTGAAAGAAAGGTTTTTAGATTGATTTTTTTATTTTTTAGATTCAGTTTTTTTCTAATGTTTTCACGATGTGAATCGATGGTCCGTTTCGAACAGACAAGTATTTGAGCTATTTCTTTATTTGAAAATCCTTGCTTTATCATGGATGATATCTGTATTTCAGTCGATGTGAGGTTCATCATTGGGCCAGACAACTTTTTTATGAATGGGGACACTATTTCATTCAGGTTTGTATCAACAATCTCTATCAGATTTTTTTGATTGGCATCCGAGACAGTATTTTTTAATTTATTCAGGAATGGCGTGAGCATAAACTCATAACTGGCATATATTTCTTCTGCAAGTTCCTTATTGTCCTGTTCCCTTTTTTGGAGCAGTATCTTTAAAGCCGTGTTCATGTCTTCTAATGCCGCCGTTTTCTGCTTCAATTCATCATTAGCCATTTGGAGTGATTCTTCAACCATTTTTCGATAGGTAATATCCCTTATCACCCCAATAAACTATAGCGCTCACATAAATTGAGACAGTTTCGCTCTGATAAATTGTGACGTTTGTTCACACCACAATCCATTAAGAAATCATTTTTTCTTTTCCAAGTAGTGTTTTTTTAAATGGG
>JAABTU010000004.1 GCA_011389715.1 Desulfotignum sp. | reverse complement strand
GCAGATGCCGTATTCACTGCCAAGGATGTGGACTGCATATATGATGTGCCCCTGGTGTATAACAAAGAAGGCCTTGGCACAAAGATATTGAAAAAACTCAATATCTGGGCCAGATCTCCCCGGCTGGATGAATGGCGGGAGATGGTGGAAAAGCTCAAAAACCCCAGATTCTGTGTGAACATTGCCATTGTGGGCAAATATGTGGATCTGACCGAAAGTTATAAAAGCCTGAATGAAGCGCTTACCCATGGCGGGATCTCCAATGAGGCAAAGGTCAATCTTCAGTTTGTGGATTCCACCACCCTTACCCAGAAAAATGTGGGGGAGATCCTGTCTGCCAGTGACGGGATCCTGGTGCCGGGCGGATTCGGGTCCAGGGGAATTGAAGGCAAGATCCTGGCTGCCGGATATGCCAGGGAAAACAAGGTGCCCTATTTCGGGATCTGTTTAGGCATGCACATGGCAGTGATTGAGATAGCCCGGAACCTGGCGGGCATGGAAGATGCCCATGGAGAAGAGTTTGATCCTGACACACCCTTTCCGGTTATTTATCTTATGAAGGAATGGGTTGACGAGCAGACCGGACAGGTGGAAAAACGCGATGAAACATCTGACAAAGGCGGCACCATGCGCCTGGGGGCTTATCCCTGCCGCCTGGTACCGGATACCTTTGCCTACAATGCCTATAAAAAAGAGAATATTTCCGAGCGCCACCGCCACCGGTATGAATTCAACAATGCATTCAAGGAACAGCTGCAGAAAGCCGGCCTCATCATTTCCGGTACATCCCCTGACCATGAACTGGTTGAAATCATTGAACTGGCTGATCATCCCTGGTATCTGGGATGCCAGTTTCACCCGGAATTCAAATCCAAACCCAGTGATCCCCATCCATTGTTCCGGGCGTTTATCCGGGCATCTTTGAAAAATGCCAAAAAATAGATCTGATATCCAAAGTGCAGGTGAAACACCCACCTGCAGCTGCTGAAAACCGACACTTGTAATGTGAAAGATCTGGAAAAAATATGGAATCCGTTACTGTAAGAAATCAGACCATCAGGCTCCAGGGCATGCTGGATATGGCATCAGCCAATTGCGGGGTTGTGATCACACATCCCCATCCCCTTTACGGGGGCAATATGGACAACCCGGTGGTAATGCAGATGGCTGCAAGTTTTGTCAAAAAAGGATTCACCACCCTGCGGTTTAATTTCAGGGGTACACAAGGCAGTTCCGGTATGTATGATAACGGCCAGGGGGAACAGACCGATGTTACAGCAGCCCTGCAGTTTCTGGCAGACCAGGGTATAAAATCCCTTTTTCTGGCTGGATACTCCTTTGGCGCCAGGATCAATGCATCCGTGGTATCAGGCGGGTATGAGATCTCAGACCATATCATGGTGTCTCCGCCGGTGGGATTCATGTCCTTTGAGGATATTGCCACCCTGCCGTCCACCGGGCTTATCCTCACCGGGCAGGAAGATGAAATTGCACCACCTGACATGGTGCAGGCCCATATCAACCGTTGGAAAATTGATCCTGTCTTTCATATCATTCCAGGGTGTGATCATTTTTATGGCGGCTGCCTGGACCTTCTTGGCGAAATTCTGGAAAACTATCTGAAGTCAGATGATAAAAAATAAGGCTTTAAGTGTATAAAAGTTTATAAAATAAGCCTTAATTCCGATTTTATCCGGTAATTGTATTAAATATTTTCGATTTCTCCTTATAAAATTAAAAATAGTTCTTGACAAAGAAATGGGGATTTGGTTAGCCTTATATCAGGGAAAGCCGACAACCTGATCTCCATCTGGTACGATTATGCACTGCTGGGCGCCTGCCGACAGTTCCCTGCGAATTATCACCACAGCCAACAATATAATTTCAGGAGGATACCATGCCAATCACAGACAACCGTTTGATTCTGGACGGCTATTCATTGACCATCGAAGAATTGATGCAGGCAGGCAATAACCTGTCCATGCAGGTGGAAGTAAAAAAAGACAACTGGCCGAAGATCAGGGAATGCCGTGCGCTTGTGGACAAATGGGCCAATGAGGAGCGCTGCATTTACGGGGTAAATACCAGCTGCGGCGGGCTGGTGGATCACCTTTTGCCCAAGGAGAGGGACAATGATTTTCAGAAAAACCTGGTAAGAAGCATCACCACCCAGGTGGGAAAACCCTTTGAAGACACCCTGGTGAGAATTTTCATGATCGCCCGGGCCAATTCCCTGTGCCGGGGGTATTCCGGCATCAAGGAAAAAAACCTCAAGATTTACCTGGATATGATCAACAAACAGGTATTTCCCCTGATTCCCAGAAAAGGGTCCCTTGGTACCAGCGGAGACCTGGGACCATTGGGGTGCATAGCTGCAGTGGGGTTCGGCGAGTGGAAAGCCAGATACAAAGACAAGGTCATGCCCGGCAAACAAGCCATGGATGCGGCAGGGGTGGAGCTGATGCATCTGAATGCCAAAGAGGGACTGTCCCTTATCAACGGCACTTCCGCCATGGTGGGCCTGGCCTGCACCGTTATCACCGAAGCCACCAACACCTTGAAAAATTCCGATATCATTGCAGCCTTTGCCATTGAAACCCTTATGGGCCGGATCAACCCCTTTGACGTCCGGGTCCATGAGCAAAAATACCATCCCGGCCAGTATGCCACCGCCATGAATCTGACCAAACTGCTCACCGGGTCTGAGATGGCCATTGATGAGCAGGAACTGTCCTTAACGCTCCAGGCTGTGCTCAAGAAACACGAAGGCATTTCCGTGGCCGACATTCCTGTGGAAGACGCCTACTCCATCAGGTGCACCCCCCAGTTTGTGGGACCCACCAAAGAAGCGGTGAACAATGCCCATGAAGTCCTGCTGCGGGAACTGAACTCCAGCAATGACAACCCATTGATTTTCACCGAATTTGACACCTTTATCCACAACGGCCATTTCCATGGCCAGCCCATCTCCTTTGCCATGGACTGCCTGGGGATTTCCATGGTCAATATCGGGGTTGTGTCGGACCGGCGCATTGACCGGTTTTTGGATCCGTCCAACAGTACCGGGCTGCCGCCGTTTCTGTGCAAGGAAGATACCGGGGTGCGCATGGGGCTGATGGGCGGTCAGTTCATGACCACCTCCCTTGTGGCGGAAAACCGGACCCTGGCGGTGCCGGCTTCCATCCAGTCCATCACCTCCACAGCAGATTTTCAGGACATTGTCAGCTTCGGCCTTATCGCCGGCAGAAAAGCCAGGAAAATTGTGGAAAACACCAACCATATCCTTTCCTTTGAGCTGCTGTGCGCAGCCCAGGCAGCTGACCTGCGGGGCACCGACAAATTGGGTCCGGCCGGCAAAATCATGTATGAGGCGGTCCGTGAAACTCTGGGCTACATGGACAAGGACAAGGTGTACATCGATGATATGGAAGAGCTCAAAGCCAGGATCGAATCCGGTGAATTTGTCAAAAAAGTGGAAGATGCCCTGGGTGAGCTGCTCATTGTTCATAAAAAAGAGTAAGCGTTTATATGAAAGCCGTCAGCCATCAGTACTCAGCTAACAGCTAACAGCTAAAAGCTAACCCTTAACACTTTCATATAGGGGGAGATTATGTCCGTGCATCCTGTTGCAGCGAAAATAGTTGATGAATACCGGGAAAACTACCCTGCTTCCCGGGAGCGGCATCAGCGCCTGGTGAATTATATTCCAGGAGGGGCCACCAGGAGCCTGAGTTATTTCAAGCCCTGGCCCATCCACATTGATTACGGCAAAGGTGCCCATGTGTACACCCATGAAGGCCATAAGCTGCTGGATGTCACCAATGCCTATGGAGCCCTGGTACACGGCCACGGGGATCCGGATGTGGTGGCAGCGGTGCAGGCAGGCATAGCAAGGGGTTCCCAGTATTCCACCCCCACCGACGGCCAGTACCATCTGGCGAAACTGCTGTGCGACAGGGTGCCGGGGTTTGACAAGGTGCGGTTTCTCAACTCCGGCACCGAAGCCACCATGTTTGCCCTGCGCACGGCCAGGGCCATAACAGGAAGAGACAAGATTTTGAAAATGGCCGGTGGTTTCCACGGCACCCATGACTGTGTGGCTGCCTCCACCAAGAAAAATGTGATCACCGCAGGCATCCCTGCGGGCATGACACAAGATATGCTGGAGGTTCCTTTCAATGATCCGGATGCCCTGGAAAAGATGGTGACCCGGCATGCTGCAGATCTTGCAGCCGTCATCATGGAACCCTTTTTGGGGGCAGGCGGGGTGGTGCTGCCTGAACCGGGATTTGTGCAAAAAGCCCGGGATATAACAACCGCCCACGGTGTACTGTTGATTTTTGACGAAATTTTTTCCTTCCGGGTGGACACCGGGGGCTGTCAGAACCGGTATGGGGTGATACCGGATCTCACCACCGTGGGAAAGGTGGTGGGCGGTGGACTGCCTATAGGGGTACTGGGCGGCAAGGCGGAGTTCATGAATATTTACTGCCATGAAAATACCGAAAAACCCCTGTATCATTCCGGTACGTTCAACGGTTACGAAACCGTTATGCAGGCGGGATTTGCCGCCATGTCCAAATATGATGCACAGGCTGTGGCTGCCATCAATGCCAAGGGAGACCGCTTCCAGGAAGGGCTGCTTGCATCTATTGCGGCCAACGGCCTGAATATCCAGTCCAACCAGATCGGCTCCCTGGTAAACATGCATTTTGTAAACCAGCCCACTACCCGGGCCGCGCATGTGCTGGCATCTGAGGAGGAACTGCACACCTTGATGCATCTGTCTTTGCTCAATAAAAAGATCTTTAACATCCCCAGGGGGTTGTTCATTTTATCCACTGTTATCACAGATGATGAAATGGCGATGTTTTTGGAAAAAATAGATGATACCTTGAAGGAACTGCTGCCGTTGATTAGTGAAAAATATACCCATTTGCTCCTATAAAAAAAAATCAGGAGATAAAAATGGTACTGGACAGAATCGATAAAAAAATCTTGAACACGCTTCAGGAAAATGGGAAAATAACAAATTCAAAGTTATCTAAAATAGTGGGTATATCCGCCCCTGCAACCCTGGAGCGGGTCAAGCGGCTGGAGCTTGTGGGGGTGATTACCCATTTTACAGCAGTGGTGAACCCTGAAAAAATCGGGTTCTCCATCATGGCCATGGTGAATATCAGTTTGAACCTGAGCAATCTGTCTTCAGTGGCCATGATAAAAGAGAAATTCATGGCACTGGATGAGGTGATTGAATGCTACCAGATCGCCGGTGCCAATGATTTTATCCTAAAGGTGGCTGCCAAGGACATCAAGACCTATGGAGAGTTCATGAACAAGAAACTGACACAGATAGAAGGCATCCAGATCATAAAATCTTCTTTTATCATTGACAATGTAAAGGAAAAAAGGATGTTTCTGCTGGATCTGGAAGAAGAATACAGGGTATAGCAGCGAATTGGCGGGACCGGATCAGGTCTGTTCTGTTTTTGGACCGGGCCCGGCCCATGGTATGAAAATCCAAAACCTTAGAAAACAGGAGAAAAATATGGACAAGATTATTATTACAGCAGCCATCACCGGTTCGGTCCACATCCCCACCATGAGTGAGTATCTGCCCATCACCCCGGATCAGATTGTGGAGGATGCGGTCAAGGCCTGGGAGGCAGGGGCTGCCATTGCCCATATCCATGTTCGCAACCCGGAAAACGGCCTGCCGGTTTCAGACCCGGACTTGTTCATGGAAGTACACGCCAAAATCAAGGCCCGGTGCAACATGGTGCTGCTGCCCACCACCGGCGGGGGCATGAATCAGACAACAGAAGAAAAACTGATCCCCATTAAAAAACTGCAGCCTGAAATGTGCTCCTTTGACCCGGCACCCTTCAATTTCGGGATTTTCCAGATTGCCAGCCGGTTCGAGGAATTCAAATATGAATGGGAAAAAGAATACCTGGAATTGTGCAAAAACGTCACCTTCCGGCCCACTTTTAACGATGACCTGATCTATGCCAAAACCTTCCTGGAAATTGATACCAAACCGGAATTTGAGATTTATGAACTGGGCCATGTTTCCTATGTGAAATGGCTCATGGAGGAAAATCTGGTGAAACTGCCTGTGCATCTGCAGTTTGTTTTCGGGCCCATGGTGGGGTGGATGACTCCCTCTGTCAAGCACCTGGTACTGATCCATGATGAAGCCAAAGAGGTTCTGGGACCAGAAAATTTCACCTGGTCCGTGGCCGCGGGCGGCCGGTTCCAGATTCCCATTACCTCCACCGCCATTGCCATGGGTGCCCAGAACGTGCGGGTGGGACTGGAAGATTCAGTTTATGCCGGCAAAGGCATCATGGCAAAGGCTTCGGCTGATCAGGTGAAAATGGTCAAAAACGTGGCAAAGGAGATGAGTCTGGTTCCGGCCACATCGGATGAAGCCAGAGAAATTCTGGGACTCAAGGGGCTGGACAAGGTGAATTTCTGATAAAAACAATGAGCTGTGTTTTATAGGGGCTGTCTATGATACAGATATGCTATTAACATGAATATATAAGGAGGAGAGCGTTGAACTACTCAGGTTATGCTTCAATTCATGCGCGGCACATCCCTGAAAAGGTTTGCCTGATTGAAAGGACGCCTGCTTCAGGCACAAAGCGTACCTTTACCTGGCAGGAATTCAATGATGAAATCAACCGCACCGCCAATTACCTGGCAAAAGAGCTGGGGGTGAAAAAGGGTGATTTTGTCATGCACCTCCAGAACAATTCTTTGGAATGGCTGGTAACCTACTATGCCATCATCCGTCTGGGTGCTGTGGTGGTGCCCTTGAACTTCAGGTTTGAAAGCCCGGATATCCAGTATGCTGCAGGGGTCTGCAACCCGGATGTGTTTATCTTGGGATCGGAGTTTCTGGGCGTGGTCCAGCCAATCAAGGAAAGTCTCACCTCCATAAAACACTTTATCTGTGTCGGGGAAACCGTTCCTGAAGACATGGTCGATTTTTCCACGATAAAAAACTATGGGGATACAGCAGATGCGCTGGTCCAGGTGGAACGGGACCATGGTCTGGCCATGATGTTCACCTCAGGCACCACCGGCAAACCCAAACCGGTACTGCACACCCATTATTCCCTTAACAGCACGGCTGTGGGCAACGGAATGACCTATTTTGTGCAGAAAGATGACAACTACCTGATTTTTTTGCCCCTGTATCATTCGGGCACCCTGTTTTTATGGGCACCTTTTTACGCAACAGGCGCCGCCGGCACCATTATCAAAGATTTTAAAGATCCCAAATGGATCATTGAAGCCATTTCAGCTGAAGGGTGTACTGATACGCTTTTTGTGGTTCCCATTGCCATTGCCATTCTCAATGCCATGAGCAAAAAAACGATTAATCTCAAAGATTATGATCTGTCTGCCTGGAAATACATGGAGGTGGGTGCCCAGCCTGTGCCCTTTGATATCATGAAGGAACTGGTGGAAAAATTGCCCTGCAAGGTTTCCAATATCTACGGCATCACCGAAGGCGGCGGGGGCGGCACCTTTAACCTGTATCCGGAAGATGTGCTCACAAAGCCGGGTTCCATTGGAAAACCTACATTCGGGGTGGAGGCAAAAATCGTGGACCCATTGGGGGATGAACTGCCTGCCGGAGAGGTGGGAGAACTGGTATTCAGAACCCCCCGCATGATGTATGCATACTACTCCAATCCTGAAAAAACAGCAGAAACCATAAAAAATGGTTGGCTTTATACCGGGGATTTACTAAAAAAGGACAAGGATGGATATTTCTATATTGTGGACCGTATGAAAGACATGATTACCAGCGGCGGTGAAAATATTTTTCCGGTGGAAATTGAGGATGCACTCATGGACCATCCGGATATTGATGATGTGGCCTGTATCGGATATCCCGACGACCGGCTGGTGGAAATCGTGATGGCTGTAGTCCAGCTCAAGGATGGGCAAAGAATGACAGAAGAGGATGTGATTGCATTTGCCAAAACCAAACTGTCGATGTACAAGGTTCCCAGAAAGGTGATTTTTGATGAGGTTCCCAGAAATCCCACAGGAAAATTGATGAAACCCCAGCTCAGACAGAAATATACCGGCCGCAAAGAGGCGTTCAAACAGCTGGTATAGGTTCCAGACCAAAGTTACAACCAGTGCGGATGCAAAGGGCCCGCCGCACTGACAGCAATATAACTTAAACCGTAAGGAAAGGAACAGACATTATGAGATTTCCAACAATTTTTAGCTTCTTGCTGGTATTGACGGTGGCCATCTTCACGTTAGCAGGTTCCGGTCTGGCTGCTGCGCCTTCACTTGACAAATGGAAACCCGATTTTGATCCCAAAGGTGCCAAATACCGGTGCATTGTTTCCAATGTTTCCACACCCGCCCTGGTGGGCACCCATGCCGGGTTTGAAATGCGGGATGCGTTGTGGGAACGTACCAACGGCCAGATTTACATCGATTTTAAACCCCTTTCCATCCTTGGCGGTGAAGTGGAGGTGCTCAACATGCTCCAGATGGGCGCCATCCAGGGCATGGGCGTATCTTCGGTGGCATCCACCAACCTGGGACCCAGATTCGGGCTGGTCAATCTGCCGTTTCTGGTGGATTCCTATGAAAAACTGGATAAGTTCATTGCCAATGAAAAATTGTTCAACCATTTTATGAATGCCATGGACCACCAGGGTATCACGGGTCTGGATATAACCGGATACGGCCACTATGGCTGGGCTACCACAGAACCGGTGAGAACCATTGAAGATGCCAAAAAAATAAAATTCCGGACTGCCGAAGCTGCCGTGAACCAACTGTCTTACAGAAACTGGGGATTCAATCCGGTGTCCATGCCCTGGCCTGATGTGCCGGTGGCATTGAAACAGGGGGTCATCACCGGTCTGGACCACACCCTGGCCGTGTGCTACCTGACCAAAAAATTTGAAGTGGCCAAATATTTTACCGAGATCAACTATGCCCAGGGTCTGTTTATCTGGATTTTCAACAAGGCATGGCTGGCCAGCCTGCCCGATGATTTGCGGCAGACCTTTATTGAGACGGTACATGATGTCGCTGCTGCCAACCGGAAAAAAACGGCTGTCTGGGAACAGGAGAACAAAGTGGCTGCCCAGGCGGAAGGGGTGGAATTCATCCAGCTGCCTGATGCGGA
>JAABTU010000003.1 GCA_011389715.1 Desulfotignum sp. | reverse complement strand
GTGACGGCCCAGGTCATAGATCAGGTCTTCACGGACAATGCCCATCAGGTCGTTTCTGACCATGCGTACATAGTCTTCGATTTTGTTCTCACCAACATAGGTGTTGATGGCGGACAGACCCTGGGCAACAGCGCCTGATCTCTCAAGGGCCGCTTTGTCACACAGCAGAATCTTGGTGCCTTCATCCGCCCATTTCTTGATTTCAAATGCAGTTCCACAGGCAGCCATACCGCCGCCGATGATCAGAATATCAACGTCTCTTTTATCAACCTCTGGGTCTCTAACTGCTTTAAGCTCTCCAACAGGTTTATTCGGTAATGCCATTATATACCTCCAAAATTAGGTGTCAGAATTTTTGTTTTGGTAACGGTTAAAATTATGCTAGTTCCTGGGGAGTGGGAAATTCATACCCGTCTGCTTCCTGGGTGGAAAGCAGGCCGGAATTCAGATCTTTTCCCTTGAGATCATCATAGGAATTGGCTTCCCCTTCAGGCGTCGTCCGGATGGGGAACTTGAACCGTTTTATCACACCATTTCTGAACTTACAGGTCCACATGACATCTTCGGTACCCAGCATGGGAACAACAGATGCGCCCATGGGGACAAAGTCGTTGTAGCCTCTGACTTCAATGGCCTGGGTCGGACAGATTTTCACACAGGAATAACATTCCCAGCACTGATCCGGTTCCTGGTTGTACGCTTTCATTTCCTTTTCATTCAGAACCATCAGATCATTCGGGCAGATGTACATACATGCTGTTTTATCCCCGCCTTTACAGCCGTCACATTTTTCAGTGATTACAAAAGTCGGCATTTAGAATACCTCCATAAATAAAGTTAATCAAAAAAGCACAATACCGTTGTGCAACAATATTTTATAACAAATTCAGACCGTGATTCAGCCGCTCGGTCTGATATTTCATAGGCCAGTGTCTGCGCTGTCATACATGGGCAATCAGTAGCAGTCTTCACATAAATGCTAAGGCAATAGCACTGACGTGTAGTTTTTGTCAAGATTTTTCAAAAAAAAGATTCATTTGATTTTTCAATTGCTTAGCTTTCAGGCCGGCATTACAATATATATTGAGTTTGTCTGCCTTGTGACACCATATATAGTGAGGGTTCCAGACAAAATATAGTGAGGGTTCCAGACAAAAAGGCGCTGGAAAAATTTCTGAAATCCTGATACCGTGACCAGGCATTATGAACATAAGCGCTGACTCCTTATTATTACAGGAAAAATACAGATGACTGAAGAGATGAAACCGGTTTGTGAAATCGATCCCATGCCGTTTTTTTGCGGTTCCGGCAATGCATGTTTCACTGCGTGCTGCCGGGATCTGAACCAGGCCCTGACCCCCTATGATATTTTGCGGATGAAAAATAACCTGGGTATTGACTCGAAAACATTTTTGCGCCGGTATACCTCCCGCCATTTCGGGCCGGATTCCGGCCTGCCTGTGGTGTCTTTTACATCAGATCCAGCCTTCGGCCATGCCTGTCCCTTTGTCACAGAATCTGGTTGTTCCGTGTATCAGGACCGCCCTGGTTCCTGCCGCATGTATCCTTTGGCCCGCGCCATTTCCCGCTCCCGGGCGACCGGGAAAATCCGGGAATATTTTGCCCTCATAGAAGAGGACCATTGTATGGGATTTGGCAAAAACACGGGCCAGACTGTACGGCAATGGCTTGACAGCCAGGATGTGGATCTGCACAACCATTACAATGACCAACTCATAGCATTGATCAGTCTCAAAAACCGCATGATGCCCGGAAAACTGGAGGGAGGTCATGCAGACATCTTCTATACGGCTTTGTATGATCTGGATACATTCAAAAAGCAGATTTTCGAACAGGACCTGCTGGGACCCATTGTTCTGCCGGTGCCGGTTGTGGACGATATACGCACCAGAGACGAGGCTCTTTTCGAACTGGGCATCCAATGGCTCAAATATCAGATATTTGGTATCGAAATGACATGGTCTTAAACAAAACCCGGAGAGCTGATTCCATGGAACTGAAAAACAGGATCGCCCTGGTGCTGGGGGCTGTAAAGGGAATTGGTAAAGGCATCGGTATTGCTTTGGCAGAAAAAGGGGCAAGGCTTGTACTGACCCGCCATGACTGGGAAGATGCCTTTGGCAGCATGGAGGCTGATTTTTCAGCTGCAGCGGCAGAACACCACATCATTACAGCAGATCTGAGACAAATTGACCAGGTGGAACAGGTGGCGCAGTTTATCCGGGCCAGGTACGGCCGCCTGGATATTCTGATCAACAACATCGAGCGGGGGGGATGGCCTGTGGTGCACGGCAGGTATGTGCAAGAACAATGGGACCTGGAAATGGAAACCACGCTCAAGGCCAAACGCTGGGTATTTGATGCGGTATTCCCTTTGCTTCAGGCATCTGATGATGCGGTGGTGATCAATGTGTCTTCCGTGGCCGCCGTTACCGGGCGGTGCGGTCCGGCTGCCCTGGTGTTCAACGATGCCTATGCAGCCGCAAACAGAGGGGTGCAGACCCTGACGGAAACATGGGCCCGCATGGGCGCTCCCAATGTCCGGGTCAACGAGCTGATGCTGGGGGTGTTTGAAACCCGCCATGCCCAAGGCACCAGAGGGTGGAACCAGGTCCTTTCTTCTGCTGAAAAAAAGGCACTTGTGGACCATACCCTGGCCGGCCGTACCGGTACCATTGCAGATGTGGTCAAGGCCTGTCTGTTTATGATCCAGGATGCCCCGTATATGACCGGCAGTGTCCTGCGCCTGGACGGCGGGTTTGTGCTGGCCGGGGAAAAAGTGCCGCCCATGCCGGACGGTATTTTATGATGGTATCAAGGCGCAGGACACTAAGATATGCATGATCTGGAAATGATACTGGTGCAATCCGTTTCATACAACCAGAATGCAAGGATACAATTTTGGTGGTGGAATCCATAAAATATTTGAAACAGAAGGTTCATCGTCTGACAATGAAAAACCGGGCCTGCCGGGCCCAAGGTCGGCTGTTTGAACAGCTCATTGAGATGGCTGGATCGGCGCCTGACCAGGAGCTGCTCAAAACATCCATGCAGCGTGCCCTTGGGGTAACCGCCCAGTTGTCGGGAACGGATATGGGCAGTCTGTTTCTGCTCGATGACCAGGGGCGGGTTACAGACAGCCTGTTGACCAGGGGGGAGGTGGATACAGAGATGAAATCCAGGTTAATCGGATCTGTTCTTGACCAGGGCCTTGCCGGATGGGTCAAAACCCATCTGGATGTGGGACTGATTCATGATACCCGGACAGATTCAAGGTGGCTGTCTCTGCCGTCAGAACCCTATACGGTCAGATCTGCGCTGGCTGTTCCCATTATCCGTCACAATACCCTGTTCGGAATCATCACCCTCATGCACCCTGAACCTGCGCATTTTGATGATGCCTCTGTGGAGATTATCCAGACAGCAGCCAGCCAGATGGCTTTGGCCATTGAAATGGCCCGGCTTTATATCAAACTTGAAAAACTGAACAGGGTCCGCATCCGTGCCATGGAACGGGATATGCAGCTGGCCCGGCAGGTGCAGGAAAGTTTTCTGCCCACACAGGTGCCCATGGCAGAAGGGTTTGCATTTGCCGCTCTGAATCGGCCTGCCCATGAAGTGGGAGGCGATTTTTACCTTTTTTTCAATCTTCCCCAAAACCGTCTAGGACTGGCCATTGGCGATGTTTCAGGCAAGGGTATTGCAGCAGCCCTTTTCATGGCAAGACTCACCAGTGATCTGCAGTATTTTGCAGCCCTGCATGACAATCCGGCTGATCTTTTTAAGGAGCTCAATGCCATTTTGTGTAAAAGGGCCCAGCAGGGCATGTTTGTGACTTTGGTCTATGTGATCCTGGAAATGGACACAGGCGGCATATCTTGGGTCAATGCCGGCCATATGATGCCAATGCATATGGCCAAAACCGGGATTCGGCTGCTGGGGAAGGACGAAAAAAAAGGCCCGCCCCTGGGTATTCTGCCGGATGCTGCCTGGGAAATGGAAACCTTTGGGCTGCAACCGGGTGACGGGGTGGTCCTTTATACAGATGGCATTATTGAAGCCAGAAATCCTGCATCTGAACTGTTCGGTTGCAACCGCCTCAAACGCATTGTCCGCAGGTATCTGGATGCGCCGGATACCCTTGTACGCCAGACTGCCCGGGCTGTAGACATATTTTCACAAGGGGCAGGGCAGAGTGACGATCTCACCATGGTGGTATTCAGAAGGGGAAAACGGCAAAAGACCTGAATCAGGAAAATTGAACAAAGTTTGATTTCAAAGGCATTTTTTTTGGACGTCATTCAGGGTATACGGCAAATGTGTCGGAAAGCATGTGGGCGATGGTTTCCCGGATTTTCCCGGTGTGGCCGGTTTTTTTTCGAAACGATTTTTCAATGCCGGCCATCTGGACATAAAAAGGTGTCCGGTCAAAGGGGATATAGGGCTTGTCATCAAATTTTCCTGCGGTACAGCCAGGCCCCCGGACAACAGTTTTATCTGCCGGCCGTGTCAATTGGTGGGGCAGTCCGTGCAGGCGGCAGATCATGGGGCGGAAAAAATACAGGGTGCAGCGGCCATCATGGTTGAGGGGGCACATCAATTTCAAAGATTTTCGGGCCGGTATTGTCTGCGCCGGGCTGCCAAGAAATGTACGGCTGATATATGTACCTGCCTTTTGCCGCATCTCTTTTTGCCGTTTCAGGTCCATTTGGGAAAATCCATACAGTAGAAACGCTTTTTCCACAAAAGTGTGGTGAAAAAAAACAGAGCGGCAGCAATTGTCTTTGCACCCATTGCAGTGGAATCCGTATTGGGCTGCTATCCGGTTATAGGCGGCATCCATTTGACTGAAAAGAGCAACAAGGGGGGGAAAATCACCTGGTATCATGGAAAAAATCTTCTCATACCAGGGGGTTGGGGAGAAAGAGCCTGGAATAGATCTCCAGGGCATACCTGTCTGTCATGCTGGCAATGACATCGCATGCGGAACGTTCTATGGCATTTTTGCCTGAATCCCAGGGGGCCATTTCCATTTTTTCCAGTTCCTGCTGCAGGTGGTCCGGGTAGCTGGTGAAATGTCCATACAATCCTGCAATGATATTTTTGGCCTTGACAAATTCGTTGTGCACACCTGGTGACCGGTATACTTTTTCATAGAGAAATTTTCTTAAAATAATCATGGCACCGAAAATGTCCTGGCCCATCTCAAGGACAAACCTGCCGTTTTTAGGGCCGCTGTTGGCCACCAGATTTTCAATCATGGTGCTTGCCCGGATGGAATGGGTTTTTCCCAGTTTTTTGATGCACACATCAGGCACTTCATCCATGGTGATGACCTTTCCCCTGAGGGCATCATCCAGGTCGTGGTTCAGGTAGGCCATGATGTCTGCCACCCGGACAATCCGTCCTTCAACAGTGATGGCTGTTTCTCCGGGGACAGATGGAATTATGTTGCCAAATCCTTTGGAATGTTTGAGTATGCCATCCCGCACCTCCCAGGTCAGGTTCAGGCCGGCCCCTTTGTTTTCCAGGGAGTCAACCACCCGCAGGCTTTGATAGGAATGGGAGAAATAGCGGGAATGAACTTCAGTCAGCGCTGTTTCCCCGGCATGTCCAAATGGGGTATGGCCCAGGTCGTGGCCCAGGGCCACAGCTTCTGCCAGATCTTCATTGAGCCGCATGGCACGGGCAATATTTCTTGCAATTTCAGATACTTCAAGGGTGTGTGTCAGCCGTGTCCGGTAATGGTCTCCCAAAGGAGAGAGAAACACTTGGGTCTTGTACTTGAGCCGCCGGAAGGAATTGGAGTAAACAATGCGGTCCCTGTCCAGTTGAAATGGGGTACGGATATTGCAGATGGTTTTTTCCGGACGTCTTCTGGTTGCCTGTTGACTTGGGGTGCCGTAATGGGATAAAAATGCACGTTCCCGGTTCTGAAAGACAGCCCTGATGCTTACATCAGTTTCAGGGCACACGGTTTTTTGCTTTAACGCTTTCATAAATCCATCCAGGATGCGTATCTTGCTGGATTGCAGTTATATTAAAGATGCTATAAGATACAGTATTCGACAAAAAAAGCAAGCAAACCCAGACAGTGGGTGTAATATCAAACAGGCACCCAAAGAAAGATGCAGATGCAAAGGGATGCAATATACCATGAACCATGAAGCATTTATGGGACTGGCCCTGGACCAGGCAGCGGCTGTTGCTGCCCGGGGGGAATTTCCAGTGGGATGTGTGATCGTTCAGGATGGGCAGGTGGTTGCCCGGGGAGCCAGATTTGGCACTTCCCCGGACCGTTCAATGGTCAGCGAGGTGGACCATGCGGAAATCCGGGCCCTGAGAAACCTTGAAATCTGTCAGCAGGCGGTGGTGCCGCAGAACTGTACCCTGTTTTGTACCATGGAGCCCTGCCTCATGTGCTTTGGGGCTATTCTTCTGGCGGGCCTGGGTACCATTGTGTATGCGTTTGAAGATCCCATGGGCGGCGGCACCAGTTGTGACCTGAGATTTTTGCCCCCTTTGTACCGGGACAGCCGGGTGCAGGTGATAAGGGGCATCTGCCGCCAGAAAAGCCTTGATCTTTTTTATAATTTTTTTAATAAAGAGGCAAACAGATATTGGAAAAACAGTTTTCTGGAAGCCTATGTCAGAAAACAGCACCAGATGCCGGGCAAAAACAAATAAATCTTGCATTTTCGGAGCCCAGCTATTATAATCGCAAGGTTATGCTTGTTTGATGAAAATATATTGCGGATTTTACCATAAGCAGGAGGTGTGAAAATATCTAAGCAAGGAAGACAGGATCAGGCGAATGTGAACAAGGGAATCAGGGCCAGTGAGGTGCGCGTGATAGGGGCTGATGGTGAGCAGATAGGGATTATGCCTGTTTCAGAGGCATTGAGAATTGCCGGGGACCAGAATCTGGATCTGGTGGAGGTGTCTCCGGACGCAAAACCGCCTGTCTGCAAGATAATGGACCATGGGAAATTTAAATACGAGCAGACCAAAAAGAAACAGGAAGCCAAAAGAAAACAGAAAACCACCCAGATCAAGGAAATAAAAGTCAGGCCTAAAACCGATGACCACGATCTGGCAACCAAAGCCCGGCATATTGAAAAATTTATCAGCAATAATGACAAGGTGAAAATTACCCTTGTGTTCCGGGGGCGGGAGGTAGTGCTCCGGGAACAGGCCAATGCGGTTTTGGAAAAAGTGGTCGATCTTACAGCGGATTTTGCCGTTGTGGAGCAGCTTCCCCGTTTTGAAGGACGGGTCATTACCATGCTGCTTGCGCCCAAATGAAGCAGATGTTTTCCTGATCAACGCCTGCAGTCAAGATGGAATCCATAATGTAAAGTATGGTGGTGTATACCGCTGTTGCGGCATATGCCACCTTCTCTTTTTTTTGTAATCTTGTAATACCTAAGGAGAGTATAATGCCTAAAATCAGAACAAACAGAGCCGCTGCAAAACGGTTTAAGAAAACCGGATCAGGGAAGTACAAATTCAGAAAATCCCATGCCAGCCACATTTTGACCAAAAAATCCACAAAAAGAAAACGGTCGCTTCGGCTGGATCAGATGGTTGCAGAATCTGATATGAAACAGGTCAGGCGCATGCTGCCCAACGGCTGAAAAACAAAACCAGCATCTGTTCATCAAACAGAATGCGGTGTGTTAGAATATTTTAAGGAGTTGACACCATGAGAGTTAAAAGAGGATTCAAAGCAAGACGGCGCAGAAACAAAGTGCTGAAACTGGCAAAAGGGTTTCGGGGCGGCAGAAGCAAGTTGTTCCGGACTGCTGCTGATTCAGTGGACAAGGCATTGATGTATGCCTACCGGGACAGACGTGCCCGGAAGCGTGATTTCAGAAGGCTGTGGGTTGTCAGAATCAACGCCGGTGCCAGAATGAATGACCTGACCTATTCCAAATTCATACACGGCCTGAAACTGGCAGGTTGTGAACTGGACCGCAAGGTCCTTGCAGATCTTGCCATTTCAGATCCGAACGGTTTTTCACAGCTGGCCTCCCGGGCAGCTGCCCGGTTGAATTAGACAACACCATTGGGGGTATTTTGCAAAATCCTATCAATGAGATTGAAAATCAGGCCCTGCAGGAAATCCAACAGGCAAAAACTGCCGAAGACCTGGAGGTGGTGTCCATTCGTTATCTGGGGAGAAAGGGGCTGCTGACCGCTTTTTTGCGAAGTATCTCATCTCTGCCCGAAGACCAGCGGCCTGCTGCCGGAAAGAATGCAAACCTGCTTAAAATAAAGCTGGAAAAAGCCATTGCCCGGGCACGGTCCGATATGGCTGCCGACAGTGCAAACCAGCCCGCAGGGATTGATGTGACCCTTCCGGGCCGCAGGCGCGGACATGGGTCTGTCCATCCTGTCACCCAGGTGCTTGATGAAATTTGCGGCATTTTTATGCGCCTGGGATTTGACATTGTGGAAGGCCCGGAGGTGGAAACCGATTATTACAATTTTGAAGCATTGAACATACCCAGGTACCATCCGGCAAGGGACATGCAGGACACCTTTTATGTGTCCGACAATATTGTTTTAAGGACCCATACCTCTCCTTCCCAGCCCAGGACCATGGAAAAAACCGATCCGCCGGTTCGGATCATTTCAGCCGGCAAAGTGTTCCGCTGTGATTCCGATTTGACCCACACCCCCATGTTCCACCAGATAGAGGGCCTGATGGTGGATGAGAACATTTCCTTTGGCGACCTTAAGGGTGTTCTGACCACCTTTGTGCACCAGTTTTTTGACCAGCAGACGGCATTGCGTTTCAGGCCCAGCTATTTTCCATTCACAGAACCCAGCGCTGAGGTGGATATTCAATGTGTGATGTGCAGAGGAGAGGGGTGCCGGGTGTGTTCAAAAACCGGATGGCTGGAGGTGCTTGGATCCGGCATGGTGCACCCGGCTGTGTTTGAAAATGTGGGATATGACACAGCCAGATATACCGGGTTTGCTTTTGGTGTGGGGATCGAGCGGATGGCCATGCTCAAGTACGGCATTGATGATATCCGAAAATATTTTGAAAATGATATGCGTTTTTTAGGGCAGTTTTAATATGAAAGTCAGTCTGAGCTGGATCAAAGAATATATCCCGGTGGCGCTTGCACCGGATGAGATTGCCTCTAAGCTTACCATGGCAGGTCTTGAAGTGGATGCAGTTGAAAACCTGTATGGCTATCTTAACGGCGTTGTGGTGGCACAGGTCCTGGATGTAA
>JAABTU010000002.1 GCA_011389715.1 Desulfotignum sp. | reverse complement strand
GTCTTCTGGTGACCGGGGAAAAACTGAAAATCCTGTCAGATAACGGCCTTGATGAAATCCGGTTTGACATCAGCGCGGACCATTACCGCCTGGATGCCCTGAAAAAAGCGAAGGGCATCATTCCCTGTGTCACTGTGGAGATTCCGGCCATCCCGGAAGATCTGGAAAACACCCGGCAGGTGATAAAACAGCTGTATGACGAGGGGGTCAATTACCTGAATCTCCACCAGCTGCGGTGCACGCCGTATAATCTGTCCCGGCTGATCAAACGGGGCTATACCTTTGTGCACGGTCCCAAGGTCACGGTCCTGGAAACCGAGCTCACCGCCCTGGAACTGATGCGGTATACTCTGGAAAACAACATCGCCCTGCCCATCAATTACTGCTCCTTTGCCTTCCGCCACCAGTTTCAGCGGGCCGGGACCCTTACCCGCAATGCCCTGCTGGTCAAAGCCCCGTATCAGGATATCACCGCCACCGGGCATATCCGCACCATGGGGATCACCGGGGAAAAACCGGCCATCCTGGCGATCCATCACCAGCTTCTGTCACACGCAAGAGACCCGGAGCTCTGGCAGCTGGCCAAAACCGAGGACCAGCTGTCTTTCTCTGCAGTCCTCTGGCCCTGTATCGATTTCTCCAATGTCACCCTGACGGTTGCCTACACCGCTACCTCCCTGAAATCATCCGTGTCCTTCAGGCATTCTTTCAAGGAAATCCCTTTGAACCGCAAAAAAAAGGTGGTGATTGAAAAATATCCGGCCCACCCGGTTATCCGGCTGGAAGGAGACCGGATCCGGGCATTCGGCCGGAGGTTTATTTTTTCTGAAACAAAGGACCAGTTTGAAAATGCGGCTGCATCTACCCATGACCTGTTTGATGAAATCAGCGGGTTTGAAAATGTTGTCCCTGGCCTGGCCCAGTATTTTTGAAGGTATGGACCGACTCACTGTGAAATCCGAAAACAGCGATTTTACCGATCTCAAGCTTGAATTGCCTGATATGGTTTGCAGGCCAGACAGCTTCAAACATCACGCCCTGTGTTTCCAGCTGCACCCGCAGAAATACCCCGTAGCTTTTGATATCTCTTATTTTCCCGGGAAAATGGTTTCTGAAGACCGGGTTTCCCGGGATATGGAAAATGACGTTTTCCGGCCTGATGCCCATATAGTGATGTTCCGGATCGGGAGGGCAATGGGGAATGATCTCTATCGGCGTGCCTGTGATGTGCAGTTTGTCCCCGTTCAGATGACATGACATGATGTTCTTCATTCCCACAAAGTTGGCGGTGAATCCGGAATCGGGTTTTTCAAAAATCGACAGGATATCTCCCTGCTGCATGATGCGGCCGCCTTTGATAATGGCACCCCGGTTGGCCAGGTACGGCACCTCATCAAAATTGTGGGACACCATGATAATGGTCATACGCAGCTCTTTGTGGACCTTTTTCAGCAATTGCCTGGGCTCGTCATGAAAGACCGGATCCAGCGCAGACAAGGGTTCATCCAGCAGCAGTACCTGCGGGTTTAAAATCAGGGACCGGGCCAGGGCAACCCGCTGCTTTTTACCGCCGCTCAGGTTATGGGGATACCGATGAACGATCTTTTCAAGACCCAGAGCGGAAACCTGGTATGTAAACCGCTGCCCGGCTTCTTTTTTTGAAATGTTGTGAAAGGCTGTCCCGTACAGGATATTTTTGGTGACATTCAGGTGGGGAAACAGGGAAAAATCCTGGTAAACCAGGGCCAGGTCGCGTTTTTCCACCGGAAATCGGGTGATGTCTCTGCCTTCTGACAACAATGAGCCGGAGGTAAAGGGCATGATTCCCATGATCCCTTCCAGAAGAAGGGATTTTCCCGACCCGGTGGGGCCGATGAGTGCAAAAAAATCATGTGCGTACACCTGCAGGTGAATGTCCGTGAGGGAAAAATCGGGCAGGTGCAGGTTGATGTGCTGCAGGGTGATCATGTGTTATCGGCTGTTCGGGTGAATGGATTTTGACAGCATGCGCAGCAGCACAAACAGGACAAAGAAGATGAAAATGAGCCAGACCGCTATGGGCTGGGAATATTTCAGGCCAAAGGCGGTGAACCGTTCATAGATCATCACCGGCGCTGTCATGGGATGATAGGCCACAATCACGACGGCCCCGAATTCGGAAATCGCCCGGGCCGTGCACATGATGATGCCCAGAATCATGTGCCGCCAGGTCAATGGAAAGGTGATGCGGGCAAACGTGGCCAAGGCACCGGCTCTCAGGGTGCAGGAGGCATTTTCCAGACGTACCGGCACGCTGTCGAATCCGGATTTCACCGTGTTGATATAAAACGGCAGTCCTACGAACAGCAGCACACAGATGATACCGGTTTTGGTTCCCATGATCTGGATCCCGACGTCGGACAGAAATCGGCCGATGGGATGATTTCTCCCGGCCAGGCTGAGGATGGCGATCCCCACCACTGGATGAGGGATCATGATGGGCAGATCGATGATCCCCTCCAGCAGTCTTTTGCCCGGCAGCGCCTTTCTGGCCAGCAGATAGGCCAGCGGGGTTCCCATGACGAATGCCAGCCCTGCGGCACAAAGGGACAGGCTGATGGAACGGGTAATCGCAGCCATGACATCCCTGTCCATGATTGTTTGTTTCAACATGGACAGGGACGGTTCCGTGGTCATTTTTATCAGGGGCAGGGTCAGCAGAAGGATCAGGGGCAATCCCAGCAACAAAAACAGCCAACCCATCAGATCCATCTGCTTCACAGGATCAGTCCTTTACCTCGGCATAGTCCATGTTTCCGGTTTTCAACAGATTCACCAGTTCCACGGATTTGGGCCGGATATTTTTTTGGGGCCGGTTGGCCAGGATCCTGTCATACAATCCATTGATGCCGTAAAATTTTTCAGCCAGCTGCAACACCATCAAGCTTCTGTATCCGCAGGGATCCAGGTTGGGATCGGAATGGCCCCAGACCACGTGTTCTTTCTGGAGAATATCATACCAGTTGTTTTGGGTGATCTGGCCCGCATACCGGCTCTGCTCCGTGTAACAAAGCACCAGCTGATTGGTGGCAAACCGCACATTCCAGTCTGCAAATTCCGGGATCAGGTTGTTGTCAATCACTTTATAGTCTGCGGAAACCATTATGTCCGCCGGCTTTCCGACTTCAGAAATCAGCCGGGCCATTTTGGTGCTGCCCCCGGCTTCTCTGAGCACATCCACATCCGGGTATCTGGCTTCAAACTCTTTTTCAATGGCGGCAAACGGCACGGTCAGACTGCCGGCATGAAAGATGATAACTTTTCCCGAAAGGCCGGCCCCAGCGGTCACGGGAAGGGTGATTCCAATCAACATGAGTCCTGACAGCAACAGTAATAGACATTCAATTTTTTTTCCGATACGCCTCATAATGAGCTCTCTCTTAGTTATTATTGGTTAATATTGTATCTATAATGGTAATTTATGTCAAATTAAAGCAATTTATATACCATTTATTACCAAAATTAACATTCATTGTGTAACGCGCTGAATTCCTGGAAAATTCAGATCAAGAGCGTTGAATCGGTACGTCGGCCTTTTTTTGAAAACCGCATGAATGCAACTCAATGTGGCATCAGGATGGCCCAAATGCACCTGCCCAGTAAAATTCGAGGTGTACGGGGATGTGCCCATTATTCAGGGGCCGGTTCCATGTCGGAAAAACCGGTTCTGGCGTTGTGCCCGCTGATGCAATCCAGCCATCCCCTGGAACGGAGCGTGGGGGTGGCGGCGGTCAATGCCCTTTCCCATACTATTATGGCACAACACCCGGATCAGTTCCGGTTTTCAACAGATGATTTTCTGGATCTGCTGCCCTTTGAAGCCCCTGTGTCCAACAAAGTGGGTATGGTGGGGTATATCGGTCCGTTTGTGCCGTTTTTGAAAAAAAGGGCGGATGCGCTGGTGGTGGTGGATGACAATCCTGCGCTGGAAACGGGAGTGATGGATGCGGGGCAAAGGGTCATTATGGATGCAGGGTATACCGTCAGCAGAGATGTCCGGGACCTGAAAGAAGCTGATATTGTGATCATCACCGGGTCCACGGCTGCTGTTGGCGGGTTTGATGCAGCCCTGGATGCCGCGAAATCCGCCCGGTTCATCGGCGTGGTGGGTCCGTCCGCCGGATGGCTCCCCCAACCCGCTTTTAAACGGGGGGTGCATGCAGTGGCAGCCGCGAAAATCACGGATCTTGCCGGAGCCCGCCGCACGATTCTGGAAGGCGGCGGTACCCCGCAATTCATTGTACACGGCCGGAAATATACCCTGATTCCCCGTTGATTCCGATTTTATCAACCCCCAGCCGCTGTCTGGTCATGGAATGCGCTGGTGGCGGCTGTGTGCGGGGATGTTGTTCTGTTCAAGCCCGGTTCCAAGACACCGCTCACCGCCATTGCCATCCAGAACATCATCGCCCCGGTGGTTGATGAATATGATATTGACGGGGTGTTCAACCTGGTGATCGGAAACCGGGCCGATGTTGGGGATGCTCTGCTCCAGGACAGGCGCATCCCTTTGATCAGCACCACCGGCAGCATGCTCAACCTGCTGCGCTGGACATCCGCCCGAACAATTAAAGAGACGTTTGTTCCGCCCAAAAATATCATGGATACGTGACGGGGCCGGCGCATATGTCCGCCCCGGGAAAGGCAGGGAGTAAAGCAGTCTATCGGTCAGGGTTGCAGCAGTTGACATCCGGCAGTCAGTCGTGATAAAACCATGTAAATCAAAAAAGGATTTTTTCGATATGCATGGTTATATTCCAAGACGGATGGAAAATCAAACCCACCGGTGCCTATCCCGATCTCCTGTTACAGCCATTCTGGGTCCCAGGCAGTGTGGTAAATCCACCACTGCCCGCATGATGCTGAAAACCAGGCCGTCCATCTATCTGGATTTACAGGACCGTATCGATCGTAATAAACTGGCTGAACCGGAGCTTTTTTTTGACCGCTACCGGGACAACATGATCTGCCTGGATGAAATCCAGATGCTGCCGGAATTTTTTTCCGTGCTTCGATCAGAAATTGATAAAGACCGCAGGCCGGGGCGATTTTTGATTCTGGGCTCTGCCTCCCGGGATCTGATCAAACAGTCCACCGAATCCCTGGCCGGCCGGATCGCTTATCTGGACCTGACCCCGTTTCTGATAGATGAGGTGTCAGGGTCCGTTACCTGGCCCGATTTGTGGCTCAGGGGCGGATTCCCCGAGAGCACGCTGGCCCGGGATGATGCGGACAGTTTTGACTGGCGCCTGGATTTTATCAAGACATTTATGGAAAGGGATATTCCAGGGTTGGGATTCAATATCCCTGTTCCGGTTATGGAGCGGCTGTGGATGCTGCTCGCACACTATCATGGCCAAACGGTCAACTATCATAAACTGGCGGCGGCAGCGGACATTTCCATTCCGACGCTGAAAAAATATCTGGCCGTCCTTGAGCAGACATACATGCTCCGTTTACTGCAGCCCGCAGAACCAAATCTGAAAAAGCGGTTGATCAAGTCCCCGAAAATTTACCTGAGAGACAGCGGGATACTTCATGCCCTTCTGGATATTGAGACCTATGACACTCTTCTGGCCAACCCCATTGCCGGAGAGTCGTGGGAGGGATTTGTGATGGAAAATATCATCGCCTGTCACCGCCGGTGGAATCCCTTTTTCATGCGGACCGCCAACGGGGCTGAAATGGATCTGATTTTGGAACGTTCCGGCAGGTGCCATGTGTTCGAGTGTAAGCTGTCCAAAGCCCCGAAACCCTCCCGGGGATTTTATGAACTGGTAAACGCGGTTCAGCCGGATTCGGCCTGGGTCATCGCCCCTGTTGATGAACCCTATGAGATCAGAAAAGGGGTGATGGTCTGTCCGTTGACCATGATCATGCCCTTAATGCGCTGGGTACTCTGAATACGTCATTTTGCGGCCGCTCTTTTGTAAGGGGAAATATTGCATTTTTCTATTCCGGTCTTGTGCAGGAACTGCCGAAGGCGATTGATGAAGGGATACCTTATCAAGCACTTGTTTCAAGCCGATACATCCATTGATTCTGCACCTTCCGGGGAGCCCATCCATTCCAAAAAAGCCTCCAGGAAACCACCTGACTGGATTGATGACTTTTTCATTTATCTTCTCTTTTCGCCTCCTTGGCCGGAGTGACCTTGAGGATCGATCTTTCGGGTGTCACCAGCATCGTATGCGCTTTGAAACTCAAACAATTTTGTTATGACGGATACTCGACTTTTTTCATGGAACCGGCCTTCACCTGGACAAACTTACACGGATTTGGTTGAAAACGGTGCTAAAAATTTTCCCCGAGTCCTGTTTATGGTGAAAGTAACAGGCAAATCCGGTATCTATCACTCGATCTTATCTGGCGAGCAGCTGGAACAACGGTTCGGTTTGTCGTTCTTCATCTTTTTAATTGGGAAAAGTATTGTGGAAGGATACCAGGGATCAAAAGGCGGCAATAGTGGCCCCGGTTTTTTTCTGGCTGTATCCGGGCAGCAGGGAGAGTTCATCTCTGAATCCCCGGCTTTGAAGCACATTTAGAATGATTTGGATCCGGGGATCATCCAACAGGTCGGCAGGTACCACCAGGTCACACCGGACTTCGGCCAGGGGTACGAAATCCAGGTCAAAGGCGTGGGCCACGGGGCGAAGGCCAAGTGCAGCGTCAGCCATGCCCCATGCGATCATCTGGGCCCCCTGGTTATGGCCGTCCACCAGGATGTCATATCCCGGAACAGCGGTACCGGGTATGTTGGATGCAGCCAGCAGTTCATCCAGCAGCACGCGCAGGGCCGCACCGGGTTCCCGGTTGACAAACCGGATACCGGGACAAGACAGGTCGGCTGCGGTTTTGATATTCAACGGATTGCCCCGGGCAACAATCAAACCTTCCTCCATGAAGGAAAATCCCATTACCAGGGCACCACCGTTCCGGGCCATTTTCCGGCGGGCAAGGGCCACATTGGCCTCCTCTTCCGTCTGGTTGTGCAGGTGCAGGCCGGCCAGGTGGGTTTTGCCCCGGGCCAGGCGGTCAATGGCAGCATGGGTGGAGCCGAACCGGCAAAACGCCCGCAGCCTGGGATCCACCCTGGAGGCATGGGCGGACAGAAGGGAAAACGCCGGATCACACCCCGTGATCAGGATGTTCTGTTCCAGGCAGGTGTCCGGGGTGAAAAACCGGATCTGTCCCTTTTCCTTTTTGAACATGCCATCGGCCGGCTGCATCTGGCTGGGGAAGGTAAACCGGCCGTCCACCGGATAGACCACCAGCTTGTCCCGGATGATGACCACCGAGACCCGCCCGTCCCCGGGCGTGACATCTTCTCCCATGACCAGGAAACAGTCGGCGG
Organism: Desulfotignum sp.; assembly: GCA_011389715.1. Taxonomy (GTDB): domain Bacteria; phylum Desulfobacterota; class Desulfobacteria; order Desulfobacterales; family Desulfobacteraceae; genus Desulfotignum. The sequence continues at coordinate 1,882 of JAABTU010000002.1, read as the reverse complement.
TTGACACGGTTTCATAGAACAGATCCTCCACCCGGCAGCCCAGGTTTTTGGCCAGTTTGAGGGCCACACCGGTATTGGGCAGGTACCGGCCGGATTCGATATCGTAAATTGCCTGGCGTTTGATCCCCACTATTTCAGCCAGGCCTGTCTGGGACAATCCTGCTTTCTGGCGGTAATGTTTGACCCGGTTGTCAATCTTTCCCGGTCTGTTTTCCATGAATGCCTCCGATGAAAAGTAACTCCCTGCCGCAAAATGACGTTTAGAAAAATATATTGACTTTTATAAATTACATATTTAGCATGACCTACTCTGTAGCGCAAGCATACAGTGAGAAAACCGCATGATCAACACAGGAATGTCATAAAAAAATGCTGTAGCAAACAAAGGAGCTGAATTTGAAAGCCAAACTGTTGGGAATCGAAGGGATGGGAACTGTTCTGGCGATTGGCCTGATGTTGCTGACCGTTGCAGGACAGCCTGCCCGGGCACAGCCCGGCAATGTAACAGTCTTTGCCGCTGCTTCCACCACCAATGCCCTCACAGATATCGCCAGGCTGTATGAAAAGGATTACCCGGTTACCATCCACCTTTCTTTCGCCTCTTCTTCCACCCTGGCCAAGCAGATTGGAAACAGGGCTCCGGCCGATATTTTTCTGTCGGCTAATCCCAAATGGATGAACTACCTGGTGGAAAAGGAGATTATTGTCACCGAAAGCCGCCGGAATCTGCTGGGCAACAGTCTGGTGCTGATAGTCCCCAAAGACAGCCATGTAGACGGACTTCAGGTGGATGCCGGCCTGGACCTGGCAGGCATCCTGGGTGACGGGCGGCTGTGCATGGGGGATCCCGACCATGTACCGGCCGGGATGTACGGTAAAAACGCCATGAAGCACCTGGGACTCTGGGATGCGGTTGCGGAAAAGATCGCCCGGGCCAAGGATGTCCGGGCCGCCCTGGTCCTGGTGGAACGGGGGGAGTGCCCCCTGGGACAGGTCTATGCCACGGATGCGGCCATCAGCAGCAAGGTCCGGGTGGTGGCACATTTTCCCGAAGACAGCCACCCGTCCATTGTCTATCCGGCAGTCCTGGTGAAACAAAGCCCGTCAGCCCGGTCATTTCTTGATTTTCTGCAATCAGAACCGGCTGCCAGGGTGTTTGAAAAATACGGGTTCCGCGTTCACTGATGGACGAGTGGCACCTGACACCCATGGAGTGGGAAGCCCTAAGGCTGAGCCTCAAGGTGTCTTTTCTGGCCGTGGCGGTGAGCATTCCGGTAGGGATTGGGGCAGCCTGGGCCCTGTCCCGGTGCCGGTTCCCGGGCAAGGGCCTGGTGGACGGCCTCATCCACCTGCCCCTGGTGCTGCCCCCGGTGGTCACCGGTTATCTGCTGCTGGTACTTTTGGGCAGAAAAGGGATAATCGGCGCTTTTCTCTACAATACCTTGGGGATCACCCTGGCGTTTACCTGGAAGGGAGCGGCCGTGGCTGCGGCTGTCATGGCTTTTCCCCTGCTGGTCAGGGCGGTGCGGCTGTCGGCCGATGCCGTGGATCCGGGGCTGGAAGATGCGGCCAGGGCCCTGGGGGCCGGCAGGATGCGGGTGTTTTTCACGGTCACCCTGCCCCTGATGGTGCCCGGAATCATCACCGGGACCATCCTGGCTTTTGCCAGAAGCCTGGGGGAGTTCGGCGCCACCATCACCTTTGTCTCCAACATCCGGGGGGAAACCCAAACCCTCCCCCTGGCCCTGTATTCCCTCACCCAGGTGCCGGATGGCGAGGCCGGTGCATTGCGGCTGTGCATCATCTCCGTTGTCCTGGCCATGACCGCCCTGCTGCTGTCCGAATGGATGGCCAAACGGTTAGATCGGAAGAGCGTCGCGTA
>JAABTU010000001.1 GCA_011389715.1 Desulfotignum sp. | reverse complement strand
ATGATCTCTTCAAGGTTGTCCCGGTGGAGTTTAAGCTCCATGTGTATTCTGACTTTGTGCTTCAATATAACGGGACTGAAGGGTTTTGAGATATAATCCACTGCCCCCAGCTCAAGGCCTTTCACCTCATCCTCTTCCTCTTTTTTCGCCGTCAGGAATATGACCGGGATGTTTCGGGTCTCATCCTGTGATTTCAACTGCCGGCACACCGCATACCCATCCATATCCGGCATCATGATATCAAGCAGAATCAGGTCCGGACAAGAAGATGCCGAAAGTTTCAGTGCATCTCGGCCATTGGTTGCACAGACCATCTTATAGTCGGACATCAGAATTTGGGTCAAAACAGTAATATTGGTGGGAACATCATCAACGATCAATATTTTTCTTTTGCCTGAAATCTCCATTGCATATCTCTCTAAAACATTTTTATCGTGATAGCAATAGCAATCACTTAAATTTTTCAGGAAGATTTTAGTCAGGCAAAAAGACCTTTTGCGGCATTTATCAGGTACGATCAAGAAATAGGGTTGACACAAGCATTTTTTTCAGTATTATTAAATATTAATTAATTATACTGAAATATGGTATCCACGCAGACGTATGAAAACAAAACTGGGCGCATTATTACGGGCCATTCGCAACACCCGGCAGTTTACCATCAAGGATGTGGCAGCCAAGGCAGGCATCAGCTCCAGCCTTCTGTCCCAGATCGAGCGGAACCGGATCTCTCCCTCTCTGGACACCCTGCTGCAGCTGCTGGAGGTGTACGGTGTATCACCTGACAAATTTTTCAAGGACTACGAAACCCAGTCCCAGGTGGAAATCATCCGGAAAAATGAACGCAAAAGTTACAAGCGCAAGGGATTTTCCTATGAAAAACTCTGCGGTGAAAGCCAGGCCAAAGGAAACCATTCCTTTTCTGCCTTTTTTCTGGAACTGGCGCCGGGTCAGGAACGGGGGGATGCGGAAGACGGGCACCTGGGAAGGGAACTGGGCATCATCATCTCAGGGTCGGCCCAACTTATCTACGGAGAAGAACAGCACCAGCTCCAGGCCGGGGATGCGGTATCTTTTTTTTCCCAGATTCCCCATCTGATCCGCAACACATCCGATACCCTGCTCCAGGCCTACTGGGTGGTGACCCCGGCAGAGGGGGAAGATTATTTTGGTGAAAAAACAATCTGAATCAGGAGAATGCCATGGGAAAAACAATCGCGGAAAAAATTTTTGATGCCCATCTTGTGGACCAGCCCTTTGGCGAGGTCAATGTATTGCGCCTGGACCGGGTGTTCTGCCACGAGATCACCACCCCCACTGCCATCCAGGACCTGGTGGCCCGGGGCAGGGACCGGGTGTTTGATCCGGACAAAATCAAAGCGGTCATTGACCATGTGACCCCTGCCAAGGATACAAAGACCGCGCGCCAGGGAAAGATTCTGAGGGACTGGGCCCGGCGGCACGGGATCACGGATTTTTTTGATATCGGCCGCAACGGGGTCTGCCATGCCATCTTCCCGGAAAAAGGCTTTGTCCGTCCCGGCTTTGTCATCATCATGGGCGATTCCCACACCTGCACCCATGGGGCATTCGGTGCCTTTGCCGCAGGGGTGGGCACCACCGACCTTGAGGTGGGAATTTTAAAAGGGGTGTGCGCCTTTAAAAAACCGGACACCCTGAAAATCGAGATCATTGGAACCCTGCGGCCCGGGGTGTTTGCCAAGGATGTGATCCTGGAAGTGATCCGGCAGATTACTGTCAACGGGGCCACCAACCAGGTCATTGAATTCTGCGGACCGGTGGTGGATGCCATGTCCATGGAAGCCCGCATGACCCTGTCCAACATGGCGGTGGAAGCCGGTGCCACCTCAGGCATCTGTCTGCCCGACAAAGTGACTGTGGATTACCTGTGGCCCTTTATCAAGGATGATTACCCGGACAAAAAGGCGGCCCTGGACGATTTCTCCCGGTTTCAGCCGGATGCGGATGCCGTGTATGCAGCCCGCAAAACCATTGATGTCAGTGATCTCCCCCCCCTGACCACCTTCGGATACAAGCCGGACAACGTAAAACCGGTGTCCGACATGGCCGGTACCCCTGTGGACCAGGTGTATATCGGTTCCTGCACCAACGGCCGCATCGAAGATCTGCGCACGGCAGCCCGGGTGGTGGCGGGCAGAAAAATAGCCGATTCCGTGCGGGCCATTGTATCGCCTGCCACCCCGGATGTGTTTTCCCGGGCACTGGAAGAGGGATTGATCAAGATTTTCATGGATGCGGGATTCTGCGTCACCAACCCCACCTGCGGGGCCTGTCTGGGAATGAGCAACGGGGTGCTGGCCTCCGGCGAGGTGGCAGCTGCCACCACCAACCGTAATTTCAACGGCCGTATGGGCAAAGGCGGCATGGTGCATCTCATGAGCCCTGCCACGGCTGCTGCCACAGCCCTGACAGGCACCATAACCAATTCGCATCTTTTTGAAAAATAGGAGGCTGTCATGACATCATTCAGCGGAACCGCCCTGTGCCTGAACCGGTCCGATATCAACACCGATGAGATCATACCGGCCCGGTACCTGACAGAGATCGAAAAAACCGCCATGGGTCCCCATCTGATGGAAGATCTGGAACTGGAAGGCTTTGATCCAAAGCAGGATCTGCAAGGGATCGGCGTGCTGGTGGCCAAACAGAATTTCGGGTGCGGATCTTCCCGGGAACATGCCCCCTGGGCCCTGGAAGCCAACGGCATCCATGTGGTCATCGCGGAAAGCTTTGCCAGGATTTTTTACCAGAACATGTTCAACTGCGGCATGCTGGCCATCTCCCTGGATAAAAAACAGATCGACCGCCTGTTTGAAGCAGCTGCCGCATCCCCCCTTCACGTGGCAGTGGATGTGGACACCAATAAGATCCAGGTGGCCGCCGGCAAGGATACCTGGACCATCCCCTTTACCCTCACCGGATTTGAAAAAGCCCTGGTCAAGACTGGCGGATGGGTGGGGTACGCCGACCGGAACTATTGACATAACAAGGAATTTACACCTAACCAGATACTGAAATTTTGATGATATAGTGGATCGGAGCCGTACACCTGGATAGGCCAACAATGCCCACTTCAATGCGCATATTCATATGCAGGGGACTGTATTAAAAAACCATTGATTTTACAAATGTGCTTTAATACAGTTTCTGTAATAAATCTGTGAATCCAGAATCAACGGCCACCCGAAAAAAAACCTGCCTGTTCCAGGATGCCTTTTATATTTCCCCTGAACTGGACCGGGACGAACTGGAAGATTTCATTGATACATTAGGGGAGCATAAAAACTTTCTGGTGCAGATCAACAAGCTCCGGTCCGGGTATACGTCATAAGCATCAGCTGCGGCCGCCGCTCCAGTGCAGCCGGGTTTTAAGGACCTTGAAATAGGACTGTTCTTCAAAAGAGATCACCTTTACGTCATGGGGACTTTTAGAGACAAATATCCTGTCGTCAGGACCCATTTCAAACCCTTCCTGCCCGTCCAGGGTGAGGACGATATCTTCCGGACTGTCCTCCAGCCGGATTTCAATGGCTGTGGTATCCGGTATGAGCAGCGGCCTGTTGGTGAGGGTAAACGGGCATATGGGGGTCAGGATAATGGATGGCACTGCCGGATGCACCACAGGACCGCCGGCTGCCAGGGAATAGGCAGTGGAACCGGTGGGGGTGGCCACAATGAGCCCGTCCGCACGGAAAGTGGTCAGATAGGTGTTGTCCAGGTACACGGCACAGGAGGCCAGCCTGGACAATGCTGATTTGTTGATCACCGCGTCATTGAGCACATCCACATCTGCCAGGGCAGTATCCCCCCGCACCAGGCAGATGTTCAGCCGTGCCCGTTTATGGACAATGTATGCGCCCTTGAACACTTTTTCCAGGGCATCATACAGATGCTCTTCCAGGATGATGGCCAGAAATCCCACTTCCCCGAACTTGGTCCCCAGCAAAGGGATGTCCCGGTCCCCGATGAGCCGGGCCGCGCTCAGAAACGTACCGTCCCCCCCCAGCACCAGAACGCAGATCAGATCATCAGGCAGACGGGCATCTGCACTTTGCCTGCTGTCGATGATGACTACTTTTTCTCCGAATGTCTTGACCAGTTCCCCGGCCTTTTTCTGGGCATCTTCCTGGGGTTTGACAAAAATGCCGATACGCTTTTTTTCCATGGTGTGTGCCACAGTTTTTCCTAATGTGCCGCAGCCCAGTTGGCACCGGACCCGAAATTGACCTGTAACGGCACCTTTAAATCATATACCCCTTCCATCACCTCCCTGGCCAGATCCATGAGGTCGGATTTTTCTGCAAACGGGGTTTCAAATATGATTTCATCATGCACAGACAGAATCATCCGGGATGCCATGCTGTTTTTTTCCAGCGCCCGGTCCATCTGGATCATGGCAAGCTTGATCAGATCTGCCGCACTGCCCTGGATGGGGGTGTTGACAGCCGCCCGTTGGGCAAAATTGCGCAGATTGGTATTGGAGGAGCGGATGTCGGGAAGCCTGCGTTTCCGGCCGAAAATGGTGGTTGTTTCCTGGGTTTCCCGGGTGCGGCGGATGGTGTTGTCAATGAACTTTTTTACCCCGGCATACCGCGAAAAATAGTTGTCAATATAGGTGGCTGCCATTTTCCGGCTGATATTCAGGTCATTGGCCAGACGGAAAGCACTCATGCCGTAAACGATCCCGAAATTGATGGCCTTGGCCTGGCTGCGCAGATCATCGGTGACAAAACCGGGAAGCACCTGGAACACTTCCATGGCTGTTCTGGTGTGGATGTCCTCATCATTGCAGAACGCTTCCATGAGAATCTCATCTTCTGCGCAATGGGCAAGTATCCGCAGCTCGATCTGGGAATAATCCGCAGACACAAGGGTGCACCCCTCTTTGGGAACAAAGGTTTTGCGGATTTTTCTGCCCTCGGGCTTGCGGATGGGAATGTTCTGCAGGTTGGGATGGGAACTGGACAGCCTGCCGGTGACAGTGATGGTCTGGTTAAATGAGGTGTGTATCCTGCCGGTATCCGGATGGATCAGCTGGCCCAAAGCATCGGCATAGGTGGATTTTAATTTGCCCAGCGTCCGGTACCGAAGCAGCTTTTCCGGCAGAGGATGGCTGGCCGCCAGTTTGGTGAGTACCTCCACATCCGTGGAATAGGCGGTTTTTTTCCGGGTTTTCTTGGCAGATTTCAGCTGGAGTTTTTCAAACAATATCACCCCCAGCTGCTGGGAGGAGTTGATGTTGAACCGCTCGCCCGCCAGGTCATATATTTCTTTCTCCAGCAAGGCCATTTCTGTTTCAAATGTTTTGGACAGTGCCGCCAGTTCTTGTTTATCCACTTTGAACCCGGTCATTTCCATATCAGCCAGCACCGTGATCAACGGCACTTCAAACCGCTCCATGAGGTCATACAGCCCCTGGTCTTTGAGCTGTTTTGAAAACTGCTGATAGGCCATAAAGGTAAGATCCGCATCTTCAGCAGCATAAAACAGCGCATCCGCCACCGGTACATCCTGGAAACCGATCTGGTCCTTTCCCTTTCCTGCCACCTCTTCATAGGAAACCATCTTGTATCCGAACAGGTTCATGGCGATCTGGTCCAGGCCGTGCCCCCTTGTGGAGGGGTTGAGCAGGTAGGAAGCGATCATGGTATCAAAGGAAATGCCCTTAAGATCCAGGCCGTACCGGGCCAGTACAATATAGTCATATTTGATGTTCTGGCCCACTTTACGGATATCCGGATTCTCAAGCACCGGCCCGAAAATCCGCAGAATTTCTGCCCTGTCCGGCTGGTCTGTTTCTTGGGTATGGGCCACAGGGATGTAAAACCCGCTGTCTTCCATATAGGAAAAAGAGATCCCCACCAGGTCCGCTTCCATGGGATTTTTGGCGGTGGTTTCCGTATCAATGGCAAACACCTGCTTGTTTTCCAGCACCTTTGCCAGTTTTTCCATCTCAGGAACCTGGGTGATCAATTTATAGATCTTTTTGGATGTATCTGCTTTTTCGGCAAACTCTTGTGCCAGGGATTTGAATTCCAGCTCATTGAACAGGGCAAATGCCTGTTTGGTGTCAAAGGGTTTGAGCCGGAAATCCTCTATGCTTTCACGGATCTTCACGTGCTGGTCAATGGTTGCCAGGTCCCGGCTTAAAAGCACCAGGTCCCGGCCGGCATTCAGGTTCTCATACAGCTTTTTCTTTTTTGCCACCTGGTCCAGGTTCTGGTATAAATTGTCAATGGAACCGAACTCGGCCACCAGTTTCACAGCAGTTTTGATACCCACGCCCTTGACCCCGGGAATATTGTCCGAGGCATCACCGGCCAGCCCCAGCACATCTATAAACTGGGGCGGTTCGATATCCATGTCCGCCCGGACAGCATCCGGGTCCATGACAGTATCTTTCATGGGATCCCACAGGGTGCAGTGGTCGGTGATCAGCTGGATAAAATCCTTGTCACCGGTGACCATGACCACCTCAAACCCCTGGTCCTGGGCCATCCTTGCAAAGGTACCCACCAGATCGTCCGCCTCATACCCGGTTTTCTGGACAACGGGGATGTTCAGGGCCGCGATCATCCTGCGGATATCGGGTATCTGGGCGGCCAGCTCATCCGGCATGGGCGGGCGTGTGGCCTTGTAGGCCTCATACAGCTTGTGGCGGAAGGTGGGGCCTTTGACATCGAAAAACACTGCAGCATAGACCGGATTTTTCTCCCTGATCAGTTTCATCAGAATCCGGGTAAACCCGAATGTGGCGTTGGTGGGATGTCCCTGGGCCGTACTCAGGCTCTGGATGGCATGAAATGCCCGGTACAGAAATGCGCTGCCGTCTATGAGAAATATTTTTTCAGGATCTGCTGTCATCTTGCCTGCCTTTTGGATATTGCAGTTTTTTGTAATTCAGGGCATATATACTATCTTTTGGTAAAAAGGAGAAGCAGATTTATATGGTGGACGAAAAACATACCCTCCGGCAGCAGAAACGCCGGGAAAAACGCATCGCAAAAAGCCGGCGCCAGTGCCATTGCTGCAGGCAGATTTTCATGTTCTGCTGGCACTGCCGATGCGGGTTCTCCATGTGCCAGGCCTGCATGCATGAAAATGCCTGGGGCCTGACCTGCAACGGCATCACCTGGACCTGCCCGGATTGCGGAGACCAGAACGGCTACGGCAACCAGTAACCCGCTCCGGAAAAAACCGATACCCTCTTTGGCAAAAATGCGGTAAAATACCCTGCACCTTTGCGGCAGACCGGCACACAGCCCTGCCCATAAAACGGTTATTCATACGGAGGACAGGAAACATGGCGGCACACATCAACATCGGCACCCTTATTTCCGGTGGCGGCACCAATCTCCAGGCCATCATCGATGCCTGCAAAGACAACACCATATCAGGAAATATCGTGTTCACCGGATCAGATACCCCGGATGTCAAGGGACTTGAACGGGCACAAACCGCCGGCATTGACACCTTTGTGGTGGATTATGCCCGCATCATCCGCTCCTGCAGATCAGGCATTGCCGATAAAGACCTGCCGGCGGATTTTTCTCTGGAGGATATCATGGAAAAGCAGCACCTGATTGACCCTGCAGACGGAAATGCCCTCTTTTTTCTCAAGTCCCGGGCCATTGCGGAAAAACAGCTGCTGGACAGAATCATGACCTATGACATGGACCTTCTGGTCCTGGCAGGGTTTATGCGGGTGTTCACCCCGTATTTCATTGACCGCATCAACACCGTGCCGGGAAAGTACCGGATCATGAATATTCACCCGGCCCTGCTGCCCGCCTTTCCGGGTACGGACGGATACGGCGACACCTTCCGCTACGGATGCAAGGTGGGCGGGTGCACAGTGCATTTCATCGATTACGGAGAGGACACCGGTCCCATCATCGGCCAGAAAGCCTTTGAAATCACAGACACCGACACCCTGGATGATGTCAAACGCAAGGGCCTGGAAAAAGAATGGGAACTCTACCCTGCCTGTATCCAGAAATTTGCCCGCCAAATATTGCCCGAGAGGGCCTGAAGAACACCATCAGACAAAAAAAGCATCTGCCATGGCCAGGGCATCCTGATACATGCCCGGCATGCGGTCCATTACCCTGCTGTCCTGCAGTTGTGTATACATCTTGTGATCCCAGCGGCCCTGCTCAAAACAGGTAACCAGGGCAAGAATCCGCTGGAAGATCCTGTCTTTACCAAGTAGGGCATCTTTGAATTTATCGGAAAGCGTAATCTGTTTCAAAATATCTGCCATCGGCATATCCAGGATAGCATCCATCCTGGAAAACAACCCCATGGTAAACATTTCATCAGGCGTAAAACCGGTTTTGGTCATGCCGGCAAAGTGTTCACACATTCTGGCCCGAATAACTGAAGAACGGATCAGTTCGTTGGGTTTGTCTTCATTGAGATCTGCTGCCACAACAATATTGATAAATTTTTTCAGGGCATCCGATCCCAGAACCACCATGGCATCGTGGATGGTATCAATGGCAACGGACCGGGAAAAATACGCAGAGTTGATGAACTTGAGCAGTTTGAAAGATACAGATACATTTTTTTTGATCAGATCTTCTATTTCTTCCAGGTCCAGATCTGCTTTGGCAGCTGCATTGATGAGTTTAATCTTGGTGATCTGATCAGCTGACAGGTCCCGGCTGGAAAGTATTTCCGGTTTTGAAAAAAAATATCCCTGGAAAAGTTCAAACCCCATCTCCCTTGCCTGGTAAAACTGGGCATGGGTTTCCACTTTTTCCGCCAGCAGTGTCATGGGAAAACGGCTCCGGATATCTTTGATTACCGGGGCCAGGCTGTCCAAAGGGGTGGCAATGAGATCAAATTTTATCATGGAACTGCGTGCCATCATGGATTCAAATTTTTCGTCATAAACAAAATCATCCAGGGCAATGCGATACCCCCTTTTTTTAAAAAGATCCAATGCTGCAATAATATCAGGATCCGGGGACACATCTTCCAGCACCTCTATGATGATATGGTCTTTGGGAAACAACAGAGGGGTTTTCTGGCGCAGCAAAGATGCAGTGAAATTGATCAGACCGGGCCTGCCGGCAAGCATTTTGTCCAGACCAAAAGAAAAGAAGGTGTTGGCAAGAACGCCTGCGGTTGCGCTGTCTCCGTCTATTTCTGGAAATACGTTTTCAAGGCCGGTGCGAAACAGCAGCTCATACCCGAAAACTTTTTTCCGGGCGGTAAAAACAGGCTGCCGCGCAACAAAGATATCCATGCCGGTGAAACTCCGGTTTCATGCAGGCCATGCTGCCTGCCTTCTGAAA
>JAABTU010000011.1 GCA_011389715.1 Desulfotignum sp. | reverse complement strand
GGACTGGTTTTGCATACAGGTTTCATGGCTGCTTCCTTGCATGGAATTGCGGATCACAAAAGGTGAGTAAACCTTACTTACAAAATACCGGTCTGTCAAGAACAAATATCGAAACCCGTAACGCTATAATAAGGCCTGTCATCTCTGGCCCTGGTTTTGCCCTGTACGCAACCTTTGCCTCAACCATAATTTAAGACATTTTTTTGTAATTGCGTATGTTGCATTATAAAGTCCCAGATGTCAGGAGTTCTGAAATTTTGTTCTGCAGAGTAACAGCCCCTGCCAATATCCCGACAAAACTGCACGAAATACCCATTGTCCAATGAAAATCCCTGCAAAACGACCTTTTTGCATGCAGACACCCTGTAATTTTGATGTAACAGGAATCTAGTGAAAATCCCACAAAGGTATGATAGGGTGCGCTCCCATGAAATACCAGGCCCATTATGCCATCACCAATTATTATAACGCGATGGTCACGTTTTTTAGACTTGATCATCGCGTATAAGGACGTTTCCCATGTCCCTTGATATGCACAGCGACACCCACATGCACTCCACCTATTCCGACGGCAGCACCACCATTGCTGCAATGGCTGAAGCCGCCTTTAAAAAAGGATTTACCACCATTGCCATCACCGACCATGTGCCTTTGCCCTTTGACACCCGATATGCCATGAAAATGGAACAGATGGCTGCATACCGCAAAGAGATAGGCCGGGTAAACCAGATATACGAAGGCAGAATGGCCGTGAAAACCGGCCTGGAAATCGAATATATCCCGGAGCACAAAGACTGGCTTGCATCCATCGCATCCATGGACTGGGATCTCACCATTGCATCGGTTCACACCCTGGTTGTGGGAAGCACCCCCTGCCTGGTCAACGGCAACGGCACTGAATTTCACACCTGCCTGGGTAAAAATTTCAACCATGATATCACAGCCCTTTGCCGGGCATATTACCAGACCCTGCAGGAAGCGGTGCAAACCGGGTGGTTCGATATAGTGGGACACCTGGATGTATTGAAAAAATACAATACCGATAACCAATTTTTCAATGAAACCGATACCTGGTACCAAGAACTGGTGGAAGATGCCCTGGATGTCATCAGGGACCAGAAAATGAAACTGGAAATCAACATGGGTGCCATGGCGCATCCCATTGGTATTCCCTACCCATCACCCTGGATTGTAAAGACAGCACAGAAAAAAGGGATTGCACTGGTCATGGGATCTGATGCCCACCGCCCTGAAGCCATTGGTCAGGATTTTGACCGGATCCAGGACATGCTTACCTGAAAAAAGACCTCTGTCATTGAATAACCCTGCCGGTGCGCTCTGCAGGCAACGCCTTGAAAATGGAAGAAGATATCCCCTGGATCAGATATCCCTGCCTGCCACCGGCATCACTGCCATGGTCAATCTGGACACACAAATCTTTTCTTTGGCTGCATTTTCTATGGTAATGTCCCAGACATGGGTGGTACGTCCCAGGTGTACGGGCCGCACCGTGCCGGTCACTAGGCCTGTGCGTACCTGCTTGAGATGATTGGCTGATATTTCAAGGCCCACGGAATAATGATCCGAATCCAGGGCCAGAAAAGAGGCCACACTGCCCAGTGTTTCAGCCAGCACAACCGATGCCCCGCCATGGAGAATGCCCATGGGCTGGACGGTGCGGTGGTCCACCGGCATGGTGGCGCAGATAAAATCCGGCCCGAATTTTGTAAATTCAATGCCCATATGGCCCACAATGGTTTTGTCAATGATCGCTTCAAAGGGTTTCATATCAAGGGGTTGCTTCCAAATCTGCTGCATGTCGTCTCCGTCTATTTTTCGGGATGTCACACCCAATTTTTTCAACCAATAAAAATTTTATATGAAAGCCTCAGTACTAAGCTAACAGCTAAGCGCTAACCGCTTTCATATTTTGTTGTGGCCGCCAAGGCATGAATGTTATTGACTGTCTTTATTTATGCCGTTGCCGGACGATTCCGCTCCCGGCACATCAACCGGGAACCCGCACCATCAGGCTGGCAGGAATTATCTCAATTTTTCCTTTTAATTTGGGCAGCTCAATTTTCAGGGTTTCAAGGGTGGCTGGATACGGGTGGCCTATGCCGATGGCAGCCCCGTGTTTTTTTGCAATTTTTTTGAGCTGGGCAAACTGCCCGGTGATATAGTCCACCTCCTGGACATTGTCCAGAAACACATCCCGTTCGGCAAACCGGACCTGAAGCAGGCGTGCTGAAGCACGGCACTGGGAATTTTTCGCAGTTCTGGAATCAATAAAGAACAGACCTTCTTTTTTCAGGATAGTGAATATCTGATTCATCTGGTTGGACTGGGTAGTGAACATGGATCCCATGTGGTTATTGACCCCTGACACCCCATGGACCTCTTTCAGGTTCTTTTCCAGCTGCGCTATCAGCATATCAGGGGGCATGCTCGTGAGCAGGGCGCCGGGGCCGGGATTCACCGATGGATATTCCATTGGTTCCATGGGCAGATGGAGCATGATTTCCGCGCCTCTGTCAGCCAGCATTCTGGAGATGACCCGGCCGAATGGTGACCAGGGCAGCACGGAAAAACTGATATTGGGCTCCAAAGTGTGCAGGGCCATGGCCATTTTTTTGTCATATCCGATGTCATCAATAATCAGGGCTATTCTGATGGTATCATCTTCCGGCAGCGGCCGGGAGGCGGCAGGGTGTTTCTGGATGTCATCCAGACCCTCGAACACCTCATATACAATGGGATGTCCGTTTTTTTCCATGAGGCCGGGCTGCGGTTTTTTGGGCGGCAGGTCGCTGATATCTTCATAAACAGGGGGCGGTAAATCCATGCCCCCTGATTTGCGGGCATCCGGCTTTACAGCAGGCTTACCGGCAACCTTCTGGGTTTTTTCAGGCGGATTAGCAGGCCTGCGGATAAAGATATCCGCCAGCATGGCTCCTGTGAGGCACACAGCCACCAGAACCAGAATCCCGATCACCACTTTTTTCAATTCCGACGGCACATCAACGCTTTTTTTTGTACCATCCTTTTTTTTGGGAGAGCTGCTTTTTTTTGTTCTGGATGGTGTTTTTCCGGGTGCCGATTTTTTGGATACCTGTTTTTTGGGTGCCGGTTTTTTGGCACCCTTTTTTTTAATTGCCATTTACTTTATTGAAGACTCCATAGCTTATCAGGATATCAAGGGCTCTTCTCACCTGGGCATCCTGGTGGAGCTGTTCGGTTTCCTGCTGCTGCCGGGATTGACTGGATGGTTCCGAAGGAACCGCATCCATGCGGCTGTCATCTGTCTCTTCCGGCCTCAGGCTGTTCTGCAGATCTTTTTCCTTGAGCAACCGGTCAAAGGCTGACGGCTTTTTTGTTTCTTTTTCAAGGATGGCATGGGGCACTGCAATGTCCGGCTGGATTCCCTTGGCCTGAATGGATCTGCCGCTGGGTGTATAATACCGGGCGATGGTATATTTGAGGCCGTATCCGTCTTTTAATGGACGGACAGTCTGAACCGATCCTTTGCCAAAAGAGGGGGTGCCTAAAATCAGTGCCCTGGAATGGTCCTGTAATGCGCCGGCCACAATCTCGGAAGCTGATGCAGATCCGCCGTTGATCAACACCACAATAGGATATTTCTGGTCTTCTTTGCCTGGACGGGCTTTGTATTCCTGGGTATTTTTTTCCTCGCGTCCCTTGATGGAAACAATCACACCCTGGTCCAGAAAAATATCGGAAATTTTGATGGCCTGGTCCAGAAGCCCGCCGGGATTATCCCGCAGGTCAATGACAAGCCCTTTGAAAGGGTTTTCATCTGATTGCAGTTTTTCCAGATGCGCTGCAATCTCTTCATGGGTATTCATCCTGAAATTGGTTACCCGCAGATACCCGTATCCTGGTTTGAGCATGGCTGATCGAACACTGGTCATGGGAATCAGGTCCCGCTGTAAAGAAAATACTAGGGGCGCGGGTTCATTCTCCCGGATAATGGTAATGACCACCTCTTCATGCCTGGGGCCCCGCATTTTGCTCACCGCCTCCCACAATGCCATGCCTTTGGTGGATTCACCATCAATTTTCACGATGATATCCCCGGCAAAAACGCCGGCTTTATAGGCAGGTGTTCCTTCAATGGGAGATACCACGGTCAATATCCCGTCTTTCATGGTGATCACTATCCCGATACCGGAAAATTCCCCCTTGGTTTCATCCTGAAGGTCATCAAAGGCTTCAGGGGGCATGAAACTGGAATGGGGGTCCAGGTTTTCCACCATGCCTTTAATGGCATTGTGGATCAGGGTATCGGCATCCACTTCCTCCACATAATTTTTTTCCAGTTCTTCCAGGACTTCCACAAATAATTTCAACGAATTGTAAGTTGTACCTGTCTCAGCACAAACCGGTATTCCGCCGGACATGGCCAGCACCAGGGCCAAAACTGCTGTGCACAGCCACCGGGTGTAAAACGATCGCACTATCATATGTTCTATGCTCCTTTTTTTAACCATTTCAGGGGATCCATCGGTTTGCCGTGGTGTCTGACTTCAAAATGCAGACAAAGCCCTTTTATGGAACCGGTATCACCTGCTGTGGCGATCACTTCACCGGTATCCACTTTTTCACCCTTCTGCTTGAAAAACTCCTGCACATGGGCATACAGGGTATAGTAATTTTCCCCATGATCTATGATCAAAAGATTGCCATAACCTTTCAGCCATTCGGAAAATATGACCTCACCCTTGAAAACAGACCGGACAGGTTCCCCCCGTTCCACCTTTATATCAATTCCGCTCTGAAAAGTGAAGGAATTGTAATTTCCTGATCGTGACGGGCCGAACCGGGACACGATTTTTCCTTTGACCGGTGTGGGCAGGCGGCCTTTCAACCGGGAAAATACAGTGCCCGCCATGGAAGAGGGGGCCTGGTTACCAATGGCAGACATTTTGGCATCAAGGCGCATGGATGCATCCTTCAAAGATGCCACCGCAGCCTGGGACAGTGCTTTTTTCTCCCGAATCTCACCAAGAATGGCCTCTTTTTTCCGGCTTTCCTTTTCCTTGATACGGATCTGAAGTGCCAGATCCTGTTCCAGTTTTGCCTTGGCTTCCTTTTGTTCTGCCAGTTGGGCCGCAAGTTTCTGAAATTTTTCAAGATCTTGAATCTGGGCTTCTATGGCCTGAAAATCAGCGAGAACAATCCGTTTCATGGCATTCTGGGAAACAAAAAAATCAAACACCGAGGCAGGCATCCCCATCATGTCCAGGCTGCCGATATTGTGCATGCGGTACAGTGCACAAAGCCGCTCCCCGGCATACACCTGGTTTTCCTGGATCTGCTCGGCCAGTTGCTGCCTGTCCGATTGGATGGCGGCAATGCTTTTTTCCAGATGCCGGTTTTCTTTGGCCAGGGCATCTGCCCTGATCCGGGCCTGGTTCAATGTATAATCGATCTGGTTCAACCCTTCGATGATTTGTATCTCTTTTTTGCTGAACTGGTCAATCTGCTCTTCTTCTGCAATGATACGGGTTTCAATGGCCTGTTTTTTCTCCTGTATTTCGGGATCAGGTTTCAGTGTATCAGAAGATTTTTTTTTTTCTGCAGGGCCGACAGCCTGCAGCGCTATATATATGGGGCGGTTTCTGACATATCCCTGAATATTTTTATGCTGTATTGTCACCCACCCGCCGATACCGTCTTTGACTGCTGTCACATCCACCCGGGTCCCTTTTTCCAGAACCATCACCACCGCGGCATCCTGTGAGGCTTCTGACCGGACATTGAGTTTGGCAGCAGTGACCGTACCATGGTAAACAACCGGTGGTGCAGCTGCTGAAACCATCGGCACCAGCAGAATCAGCCATACCCACACCAGGGTTATTTTAAAATCTGCTTTAAGGAAAGATAGCATCCAAACCATCCCAAAAATGTACTGGCCAGAATGATGATCCCCATGGCCTTGACAGACAGAAACCGTACATCAAGGTACACATAGGCGCTCAGATTCTGGGATATGCCCGATGACACTGCAAAAAAGGCTGCCAAAAGAATCAAAAGCCCCAAAACACCACCCAAAAACCCCTGGAACAGTCCTTCCACATAAAAAGGGGTCTTAATAAACCCTTCGGTGGCCCCCACCAGCCGCATTATCTCTATTTCAAGCCGCCGGGAATAAAATGCCAGGCGCACGGTATTGGCTGTGATAAAAAGGGCGATCAACAAAAACAGCCCGCACATGGCATACCCGGTGATCCGGAACAAAGAAAAAATTTTCAAAAATCTTGCCAGCCACCCCTGGCCGTATTCCACGCTTTCCACCATCTCCAGTGCTGCAATTTTTTTGGCAAAGGCCGTCATCTGCTGCAGATCGCCATGGGTTTTCATCCGGATCTCCAGTGCATGGGGCAAAGGATTTTCTTTCAGGGTTTCAAAAAAACCGGTATTCCCGGCCATTTCATTTTTTAACCGCTCCAGTGCCCGGGATTTTGAAATAAAGCGCATCTCTTCCACCTCGCCCAGGCTTTTGATCCGGGCCTCAAGATCCGGCAGCATCTCCCGGGAAAAGACGGGTTCCAGATAAATCATGGCCCGGCCGCCCTGGTTCCACCCTTCAATAACCCGGCTGGCATTTTCAAAAAACAAAAGAAACAACGACACCACAAGGATGGACAACGAAATGGTCACAATGGTGATCAGGTTCAAAAACCGGTTGGAGCGGATATCTGCCAGGGCTTTTTTGATATATCGGGTCATGGCATTTGTTTCCTTATCACAGCACAAAATCTGTCACAGCAGGGTGGATGTTTTGACCAGCTGTCCCTGGTCCAGCACAATATTTCGGCCCCGCACCATGCTTTCCAGCAGATGCAGGTTATGGCTTGCCAACAGAATGGTTGCCCCTTTTTTGTGGTAGGCCATCAAAAAATCCAGCACCAGCTTTGCAGATGCCTGGTCCAGGCTGCCAGTGGGCTCATCCGCCAGAATGATATCCGGATCACCCACCACCGCCCGGGCCACTGCCACCCGCTGCTGTTCACCGCCAGAAAGGGTTGGCGGCAGGGAATTTGCTTTTTTTTCCATACCGGTAGTGCGCAAAACATGCATCACTTTTTTGCGGATATAGGATGGTTTTTCTCCGGAAACCTCCAGCACAAGGGCCACATTTTCAAATACCGTCCGGCCGGGAATCAGTTTAAAATCCTGAAACACCATGCCGAACCGCCGCCGCAGTAGGGGCAGCTTTGCAGGAGAAATCCGGGCAAGGTTCATGCCGTTGATGAGAATCTGGCCCTCGGAAACTTTTTCAGCCAGGTACAGCACCTTGAGCAAAGTGGACTTACCTGCCCCGGAAGGGCCTGAAATAAATATAAATTCTCCAGGCTGGATATCCACAGACACATCGTTCAATGCCAGTTTTGCACCATACCGCATGGTGACATTAAACAGTCTGATAATTGCATGTTTGCTGCTGTCCAGGTTCATATTTTTTTTAACAAACAGGTTTCTATCGCAGTCCATAATTGACTGGCACTGAATTTACTGATATAAACCGGCTGTGTCAAGGAGTGCTGAAAAACAGTTTTTCTTACACCCAAAGCCTTCACTGAACCCGTAACCCGGCTTCTTCCAACAGTGAAGGCTTTGCCATATAACGGCCATGCCCTGCCGGGCACAACAAAGTATGAAAGCTTTTAGCTGTTAGCTGTTAGCTGTTAGCTTTTAGCTGAGTACTGATGGCTGACGGCTTTCATATAAAACCATAAGGACAGACAAATGCTGTTATTTGATTCCCATTGCCATATTGACGACCCCTGTTTTGCTGATGATATGGATGCCATGTTTGAGCGGGCCAAAAAGGCAGGGGTCCGGGCCATGGCCATTGCAGGGGTTGACACAGACACCGCCCAAAAGGCTGTCAAAATTGCCGCCGGCCGGGACAATGTCATCACGGCAGTGGGCATCCATCCCCATGATGCTGTGCATTGCACCCAAAAAAATCTGGCGGATCTGGCCGGCCTGGCAAAGGAAAACAGCTGCGTCAAAGCCTGGGGGGAGACCGGCCTGGATTTCAACCGGATGTTTTCTCCGCAAAAAGACCAGGAATCCAGCTTCACGGCCCAGCTGGCCATTGCCGCAGAACTGGATCTTCCCGTGATTTTCCACGAACGTGATTCCAACGGCCGGTTTTATGACATTGTAAAAACAGACGGGCCTGACACCAGAAAAGGGGTGGTACACTGTTTTTCGGGCACCCGCACAGAGCTGTTCCAATACCTGGACCTGGGGTACCACATCGGCATCACCGGTATTTTAACCATCCAGCAGCGGGGGAAACTGCTCCGGGAACTGGCGCCGTTGATTCCCAAAGACAAAATTCTCATTGAAACCGATGCCCCGTATCTCACCCCTGCCCCACAGAAAAACAGATGCCGGCGCAATGAACCCGCGTTTGTCCTGTCGGTGCTGGAAAAACTGGCACAGGTTTGCAACGAAGACCCGGAGGAACTGGCCAGGACCATCTTTACCAACACCAACAGATTTTTCAACACCAGCTTTGCCTGAATTGCCCTCCCCGCCGGGATAAGGCCCCACGGCACCCCGGCGCTGCCCTGCAGCCGGACTGTCAGACCCATTCAGATCTCATGCCGGATACAGAACAGCGCCAGGGGCAAAAAGCTGTCACGCCGATGGGATGGATCCTGTCAAACTGCCGGGGTTGTATCCTTTGCCATCAGCTTTGTCACCGCCTTTTCAAGGCCGTCCAAAGACAGTTCAAACATGGGGAAAATGGCGCTGATGGTCATGATGGTGTGGGTGTAGCCCCACATGGATGCAGGCACAGGGTTCAGCCACACGCTGTGGGAAAAGGTCTCGGCCAGAAATTTGAGCTGCTGGATGCTGGGCCGGCCGCTGCGCTCACTGATGTGGATGGAACCGTCATGGGCCATGAGTTCATAGGGGGCCATGCTGGCATCCCCCACTATGACAAGCCGGGTGTCCGGATCATTTCTGGTAAAATCCACAATCTTTTTGGGCTTTTTATACCGGGCCGGGTCCTCCCACACATAATCATAAATGGTGTTGTGGAAAAAATAGGTTTTCACCTCTTTAAACTGGGCCCGGGCATAATCAAACAGGGTCTGGACAATATCAATATGGGGATCCATGGACCAGCCGCCATTGTCAATGGCCAGGATCACCTTGAGCCGGTCCTTGAGAGCCCGGTCGAACACCAGTTCGATCTCGCCGGCGTTGCGCATGGTTTCTCTGATGGTCTCATCCACATTGACCTTGTCTTTGGGCCCTGCCGGCACCAGGTTGCGCAGGCGCTTGAGGGCCTCTCCGATATTCGCCTGGGTCAGGGGGCCGGTGGTGGAATAATCTTTGTACCGCCTTTCATTGGCCACCTTTACTGCGGATTTGCTGCCGGACGTCCCGCCCACCCGCATGCCGCCTGGATGGTATCCGGAATGGCCCACAGGGGAATACCCGCCGGTACCGATCCATTTTCCGCCGCCGGCATGGCGGCCGTCCTGGTCTTTGAGCCGCTCCTTGAAGTATTCAATCAGTTCTTCAGGCGACATTTTGTTGAGCTTTTCCTCGTCAATACCTAAAGCATCCGCCACCTTTTTGGGATTTTTCAGCCATTCTTCCAGCAGTCCCCTGGCAATGGCATCAATTTCAAATCCAGCATCCTCGGGCAGGGGGACCCCTTCAAAATAATGGGCAAACACCTGGTCATACAGGTCGAAATACCGCTCGCTTTTGACCAGGATGGCCCGGGCGCAGGTATAAAAATCATCCAGTCCGGCCACCATGCCGTTGTAAAGGGCTTTCTGCAGGGTGAGAAAGGCGGTGGGGGACACAGGGATTCCCACATCCTTGAGGGTATAAAAAAATTTTACAAACATGGGGGCTGCACCTTAAAACAAACGTCTTCTGGTTGTCAGGTTCTGGGTCCGCTCATAATCCGGACTCTTTTTGAACAATACCCCGAGAAAAGGCAGCTTGCCGTTGATCAGGTCCTTGACCCGGAAATCCGGGTCTGCATGCAATGCCCTGATCCAGTTGATCAGCTCCCGGGTGGCCGGCTTCTTTTCTATGCCCTCAATTTCCCGCATGCTGAAAAATGCCTTGATGGCATTGTCAGCCAGTTTTTCATCCAGGTCTGGAAAATGCACATGAATGATCTTGCGCATCATCTTGGGATCAGGAAATGCGATATGGTGAAAATTACACCGGCCCAGAAACGGGTCGGACAGGTCTTTTTTCGCGTTGGAAGTGATGATGATCACCGGCCGGTGGGTTGCCCTGATGGTCTGGTCCGTCTCGATGATATCATACTGCATCTGGTCCAGGACATCCAGCATGTCATCTTGAAAATCGGTATCTGCCTTGTCGATCTCATCGATGAGCAGCACGGTGCGCTGGTCTGCCACAAATGCCTGGCCGATTTTTCCCATCTTGATATATTCATTGATATTGCTCACATCCCGTTTCGAGTCCCCGAACCGGGAATCGTTGAGCCGGGTTAAGGTATCGTACTGGTACAGCGCCTCCACCAGTTTCATGCTGGATTTCACGTTGAGTACAATCAGGGGCATGCCCAGGCTTTCAGCAATGGCATAGGCCAGCATGGTTTTGCCTGTGCCCGGCTCTCCCTTGAGAAGCAAGGGCATTTCCAGCCGCATGGATATATTGACAATAGCGGCCAGTTCCTGGTCCAGTACATATTTTGTGGCGCCCTGAAATTCATCGGTAACAATCTGGTTCATGGGTGATTTTCTCCGGATATCAAATGATTTACACATACATATCTTTTCCCTGCCCATGGGCAAAGCTGATATTTTTACCGAAAATATGAAGCATATCCTGATTTTTCACAAGTACTTTATTAAAAATTCATCTGCCCGCCCCCATACATTACAAAATTGTATTTTATAATCTCTGCCCCTGCACGGTAAACCATTGACACTGATACCACTTAGTGTTAAGAGTTTTCATTTGATATTGTCAGCCATGAAACAAACAGGAGCATGCTATGATTGGTGGAATTGGAATGCCGGAACTGATAATCATCCTTGTGATTATTCTCGTTATTTTTGGTGCAGGCAAACTGCCTGAAATCGGGGCCGGTCTGGGCAAAGGTATTAAAAATTTTAAAAAAGCCACAAACGAACCCCTTGAAGACAAGGACAAGGACAAAGATCCGGAACAAATTGAAAAAGATTAAAAATTTTCTGCTGTTTATCTTCTCTCTTCTGCAGCCGGGCCGTTAACACACCCGGCTGCCTGCATTTCCTTTCCAGATACCCTGATATCCCTGTCGGCTTTTAAAGAGCAAAAATTCTGTCTGAAAAACAATTAGACACAAAACCGTAGTTTTATTTGACTAATAAACAACATTTTTGTTATTTATTTTTGAAAATGATTTTTTTTTGGTGCTATTTTTATAGTCGCCCAGGGGTGCAGTTTCAAAAACCTTGTCAATAAAAGGCTGGCACGCCCATTGCTTACAAAAAAAGGCCATGAAAACAATGCAGAATACACAAGCCCGTGTTTTAATCCAGAAAAAGGAGCGCCTGATCCAGGGTTTTCTGGCAGGAGATGAACCACATTTTCTGGAAAAGCTGACCCGGTTTCTGGATGAATATTTTTTTACCGTGTATGAAAAAAGCATTGCTGCACGCAAACTGGTGGCTTCCCAGAACCCGTTTGCCGTCATTGCACTCGGGGGATATGGCAGAAAAGAACAATGCATCCATTCAGATATCGACCTGCTGATTCTGTTTGATAAAAGCGTTGTCCCTGAGGTGGAAGCCTTTGTCCAGGAACTGCTTTACCCTTTGTGGGATGCCCGCTTTGAAGTGGGATATGCGGTGCGCAGCATTGATGAATGCATTGCCATGGCCTTTGAGCGGTTTGATATCCTCACAACCGTTCTGGATGCACGCTTCATTTGCGGCCACTCTTTGATCTACTCAGTATTCAAGGAAAAATTCCGGCACAGGCTTTCTGTCAAACATTACAAACAGACACTGGATTATTTGTTTGACTTCGGTATAAAGCGGCTGGAAAATTTCGGGGATTCCACCTACCTTGTGACCCCGGATCTCAAATCAGGATTCGGGGGATTGCGCGATTACCATACCCTGTTGTGGTATGCCAAAATCAAGTCTGACATCAAAGAACGGCGGGACCTGGAATATTATGGGTTTTTATCCCATTTTGAATATGAAACCCTGGAAAAGAGCCTGGCCTATATCTGGGATATCAGAAACCGGCTCCACCATATCACCAACCGCAAATGCGACACCCTGCACTTTGAATACCAGACCGAGGTGGCGGGTCTCCTCAACTACTCAAACCAGGGAGAACAGCCGGATGTGGAGGTGTTTTTAGGGGATCTGCATGCCCATATGGATTTTCTCAAGCAGGTCAACCAGATCACTTTTGAGGATATCGTCACCAGCAGCCGGATCAGAAAAGAGCCTGCCACCCCGCGCCTCATCAATACAGCCGGACTGATCATTCAGAAACGGCGCCTGTACTTTGCCAATACCGTGGTCATTCTGCAGCATCCTGATCTGCTGCTGAAAATCTTTCTGGAAAGCGGCAAAAGGCGTATTCCTTTGTCCATAGAAGCCCGGCGCGTGGTGTCGGAATTTTTACACCTGGTGGATGAGAACATAAAAACAGATCCGGAAAATGTCAAAATTTTCAAAAAAATTCTGGCCCTGTCTTTCTGGGAATTCAATGTACTGAACGTAATGCTTTCCACCGGCATCCTGGAACAGTTCATCCCGGAATTTGGTGCCATCAGAAACAAGATCCAGTACAACCACTACCATCTGTTTCCGGTGGACAAGCATTCCATCCGCTGTGTCCAGGTGATCAACAGCTTCAGGGACCCGGGCACCAACGTCATCACCACCCTTTACGCTGATGTTTTCAAGGAAGTAAGAAATAAAAACCTTTTGCTGATGGCAGCCCTGCTTCATGATATCGGCAAATCAGACCCGGCAAAAGAACATTCAAAAACCGGCGCCGTTATTGCCCGGCCCATCCTGGAACGGATGGGGTTCAATGCCGCAGAGGTGGCAGATGGCCAGCGCTTGATTCAAAACCACCTGCTCCTGGCCAAAACCGCCACCAGACGGGATATTTTCGATGAAGAGACAGCGGTCTACACAGCCAACAAAGTGGGGAAAATCCGACTGCTGCGCATGCTGTTTCTGCTCACGGTTGCCGATTCCATGGCCACAGGTCCCAAGGCATGGAATGACTGGACCGAGAATCTGATAAAAGATCTGTTTTTAAAAACCATGCGCATTTTACAGACAGGAGAACTGGCATCCAAAAAGAGCCAGCGCCTCATCCAGCGCAAAAAATCAGAAGTGCTGGCCCTGCTCAAGGAAAGCTGGCGTGAACAAGAAGTCATGGACCAGCTGGATGCCATGTCAGGGCGGTATCTTCTGTATATGTCCACCAACCATATTGTGGACCATATCAGGCTGTTCCGGAACCTGGGCGACCGGCAGTTCATCTGGCAGATATCCAAAGAAAAAGATTCAGACATACGCACCGTCGCCATCTGCGGCCGGGAACGGCCCGGATTTTATTCAAAAATAGCAGGGGTCTTTTTTCTCAACAGGATCAATATTGTGGCATCCCAGGCCTATCCTCTGGGTGATACCCATATTCTGGATATTTTCAAGGTCATGCCCCCCAGGGACCGCATTTTTGAACATGAAAAATGGGAAAAAGCAGCACAGGATCTGAAACAGACCTTAGATGATGACCATTTTCTGGACAAGGTGGTGGACAAGATCCCCAAACGCATCACCATTGCCTCGGGCAGACCTCCCGAACCCAACCAGGTCCGTATCGACAATGAAACATCCAGCTTTTTCACCATCATTGAAGTGCTGACCTATGATTTTGCGGGCCTGCTGTTCACCATCACAGATGCCCTGTACCGCAGCGGCCTTAACGTCAATGTGGCCATGGTTGGCGGAAAAGTGGACCAGATCATGGATATATTTTATGTCCGGGACCTTGAAAATGACCAGAAAATCAGGGATCCTGAAAAACTCAAACAGATTAAAACAGCCATCATAAAACGGCTCCCCCAGATACATGCAAAGGAGGTAGTAAATGAAAAAAATTGAAGCTGTCATCAAGCCCTTCAAGCTTGATGATGTAAAGGAAGCCTTGAGTGAAATCGGAATTTACGGCATGACAGTGACGGAAGTAAATGGATACGGCCGCCAGAAAGGACACAAGGAGATATACCGGGGCGCAGAATATGTCGTGGATTTTGTCCCCAAAATAAAGCTGGAGATTGTTGTGGCAGATGACCGGGCCGATGAAACAATTGAAACCGTCAGGAATGCCGCCAACACCGGGAAAATCGGGGACGGCAAAATCTTTGTTCTGAACGTGGAAAAAGCCATCCGGGTCAGGACCGGAGAAACAGACACTGATGCTCTCTAAAAAGGTGCAGACCAGATTATAATAAAAAACAGAAAGGAAAACGTGATGAGCCCCAAAGACGTACTCGCAATGGCCAAGGAAAACAATGCAAAAGTGGTTGATATCCGGTATATGGATTTCATCGGCACCTGGCAGCATTTTTCAGTTCCTTTAAGTGAATTTTCAGAATCCGCTTTTGAAGACGGGTTCGGGTTTGACGGATCTTCCATGCGGGCCTGGCAGGCCATCAACAACAGTGACATGATCGTCATACCGGAACCCGGCACCGCAAGAATGGATCCTTTTTTCAAGGTGCCCACCCTGGCCATCATCGGCAACATTCATGACCCCATCACCAGTGAGTCCTATTCCAGGGATCCAAGGGGCATTGCCAAAAAAACAGAGCAGTACCTGAAAAGCACCGGTATCGGCGACACCATTTTTGTGGGACCTGAACCGGAATTTTTCATCTTTTCCAATATCCGGTATGCTTCAGAACCCCATGCCGCTTTCTTTGAGATCGATTCTCCTGAAGGCCACTGGAACACTGGTACCGAAGAGATGCCCAACCTGGGATACAAGATCAAACCCAAACACGGGTATTTTCCTTTGCCCCCTGCTGACCAGTACCAGGATATGAGAACCGAAATGATGCTCACCCTGGAAAACTTAGGCATCGCCATGGAATGCCAGCACCACGAAGTGGCGTCCGCCGGCCAGTCGGAAATCGACCTGCGGTTTGATTCTCTTGTGAACATGGGCGACAGCCTGGCATGGTTCAAGTATGTGTTGAAAAATGTGGCAAATAAATACAACCACACGGTCACCTTCATGCCCAAACCCATTTACGGGGACAACGGCACCGGCATGCACACCCACATGAGCTTCTGGAAAGACGGCAACCCCATGTTTGCGGGCAACAAATATGCCGGCCTGTCTGATGATGCCCTGTATGCCATCGGCGGCATAATGAAGCACTGCAAAGCCCTGTGCGCCATCACCAATCCGACCACCAACTCCTACAAACGCCTGGTGCCGGGATTTGAAGCCCCCATCAATCTGGCCTATTCCAGCAGAAACAGAAGTGCGGCCATCCGCCTGCCCATGTATTCCGGATCACCCAAGGCCAAACGCATCGAGTTCCGGACACCGGATCCCTCCTGCAACGGGTACATGGCATTTTCCGCTATTGCCATGGCCATGATCGACGGTATCCAGAACAAAATGGATCCGGGCGATCCCATGGACAAGAACATCTATGACCTGCCGCCCGAGGAACTGGCAGAAATGGATTCCGCCCCCGGCAGCCTGGAAGAAGCACTGGAGGCCCTGAAGCATGACCATGAATTTCTGCTCAAAGGCGATGTGTTCACCAAAGATGTCATTGAACACTGGATTGCGTACAAAATGGAAAATGAGGTCAAACCCGTGATAAGCCGGCCCCATCCCCATGAGTTCTACCTGTATTTTGACATTTAGCCGCCAACTGTAAAAAATAAAACCCCTAACTATAAAAGGGGGAGATCAGGCATGTCATGAACTCCCCCTTTTCTGGTTCTGGCCCGGGCAGCAGACATCCCGCAAAATTTTTAATGCAATCAAAAAAAAAATACGGTATAACAAAATAATTTTAATCAGAATACAAGGGAGGCACAGCTGCCATATGGGATTTCTGCATAGGCTTTGCACACTTTTTTCCGGATGCTTCTTTATTTTGTTTTTCATATCATGCCCCATTTCCACAGCCTTTGCCCAGCCCACAGCCAAAGGAAGTGAATTTGAAGCCCTGGGCCGGCGGCTGATCAAAGACGGATTCGCCCCGGAAAAAATCCAGGATATCCTGGCCAATGATACTGTATTTTTCAATCCTGACGGCGTATCCATGTTTTTTGTCCATTCAGAATCCAGCCTGAATTATGACCAGTTTCTATCAAAAACATCCATTGCCAAAGCTTTTCAATACATGGAAGAACACCAGGAAACCCTGGACCGGGCCCAGAAAACCCATGGGGTGGACAAAACCGTTATCACCGCCATCCTGCTGGTCGAGACCCGCCTGGGAACATTTCTGGGCAAAAGAACGGTCATCAATACGCTGGCCACCATGGCGGCCCTCACCGATGAGACCCTGCAAGAACGCATCTGGAAAGCCATTCCCGAACCAAAGAAACCGAAAAGGGAAACCTTTCTAAAAAAAGTGGCACAGCGTTCCAAATGGGGGTATGAAGAACTCAAAGCCCTTATAAAATATACTGAAAGGGAAAACATTGCCCCGGAAACCATCCAAGGCTCCTATGCCGGCGCCATGGGTATCTCCCAATTCATGCCGTCCAATGCCCTGACCCTGGCAATGGACGGCAACAATGATGGCAGAATCGACCTGTTCGATCACAGCGACGCCATCTTTTCCGTGGCCAATTACCTCAAACACCATGGATGGGCCCCCGGGATCTCCCGGCAGCGCCAGCATGAGGTGCTGTTCCGGTACAACCACAGCAATTATTATGTGGACACCCTCATGAAAATTTCGGACCGCCTCAAAGAAGGATAATCACTTCCATGGACAACCTTGTCTTATATATCCTCCTGATTTTCGGGACCTCCCTGGGCCTTACCATGCTGGCCCTGGTGGATATCATAAAAAAAGATTTCGGCTCTCCCGCAAAAAAGGTTCTCTGGCATTTTATCGCCCTGATACCCCTGGTAGGATGGCTCATATATCTGATTTTCGGCTTTAGAAAAGGCCGCAAAAAATCCCTTATCGCGTAAAATTTATTGACTTTTCCCTGGTTCCGGTATATCCATAACTTTTGCAGCGCTGGTCCCATCGTCTAGTGGTTAGGACGCCGGCCTCTCACGCCGGTAACCCGGGTTCGAATCCCGGTGGGATCACCATTGATAGACAAGGGTTTCTGCATAGTTCAGTTCCTTTTTTTGGTTGTGGATATACCGTGCGGATATCCTTTTTCATAAAGACCCTAAGAGATTGCAGCTCTTTGGGTCTTTTCTTTTGGGAAGGGAATAATCTTTCCCGTTCTCTCTTCAGGCTGATTTCTTTCTTCCTTCTTTCTTCTGCTCAGCTCTTCCACAGCTTGGCCGATATCATCAGCTTTAAACCCCAGGCTTTTCAAATACCTTTCGGTTGTGCCTGGTGAATCATGCCGCAGGATTCTTTGAATTAAAGATAATGGCTTGCCTATCTGATAAAGATAGCTTGCCGACATGTGCCGGATGGCATGGAAACCAAAGTGCTTTACACCAGCTTTTTTGCAGATGGTTTTCATAAAGTGCTGCCGATTTTTGTAGGGCTCCCCTGGTGTTGGGTTTGCCAGCATCACAAAAACATGATCCGTTTTGTAAGGCCGGTTCAACCGCCACCACTCCATGGCCTCCGCCAGCTCTTGGGTCATCGGCAGCCATGCCCGCTTTGGTGAACCTGTCCGGGTCTTCAGGGTTGTCAAACATATCTGCCCGTTGGCCACATCGGACCATTGCAGTTTGAAAAGTTCCCCGCGCCTGGCCGCCAGGTGAAGGCAGGCCAGCAACATTACACGATCTTGCCCTTGTGCCACCGAAAATATTTTATCAAAATCTTCAATAGGAGGTACATAACGTGGTTGCCTGATTTCAGGAAATTTGTCAACAGCTCGGAACGGGTTGATTGACTGAGGGAACTCTTCAATATATTTACGACCCCACTCCCAGGCTGCAGCCAGGTTTTTTCTTTCCTTGTTGGCCGAATAACCGGATCTTTTTTTATACTGATCCGATAAAAAATCCATTGCCACCGCTGGTTTAATCATGCCGGGGTCCTCAACATTGACAGCTTTGATAAACCGTTTGAAACCATCCCGCTTTTCCTGGTAAGTTTTTTTTGCATACCGGGCCTGAGCAAAGGTAAGATATTCATTTGCCCACCCTATCACCGTCAAGCAGTCCGTGGGGGTCTGTATCTGCTGGGTCTGTTCTTCTTTGAGAATTTTTTTTTGTTCCGCTTCCCAAAGGACGGCCGCATCTTTTTCCTCCCGACCGCTGCCAAACCATTTGCTTGCCACAATTTTGCCGGAAATCTTCACGACCCCGCGCCACCGCAGCTTTCCCCTGCGTTTCGTCTTTGTTGGCATTATGATGAATTCTCCTTAATAACAAATTTTCAAAGAACCGAAGAATACGGGGCCCAATCCACACACCGCCCAAGTCAGCAGCATATCTTTTAATGGTCCGTGGGTCAACTCCCAACAGTTCCGCCGCCTCTTTAGGGGTCAAGGTTCGCCCAAGTTCGTCTCTTAGTGATGTATCCATCTAATCAGGCACCAAATTTTTTTTCGATGAATTCAATCACGTCAGAAACAGGATAAATAACCAGTTTGCCAAACATCATTTTCCCGTTAATGCCTGATTTGGCGTAATCAAGGTTGGCCAAATATTGTTTTTTTATTAAACCATTGGTCAATTTTTCAATATCAGATCTGGTCAAAAATCCGGTTTGAGCACCAGATTTTTTGATTTTGTCAATTAATATCATACGTACCCCTTCTAATTTTTTTATTTTGGTATATTAAGTATAATTCCAAATACTTTATTTTAATTTTACAATTTCAAAATCAAATATATCAACCCCTTTAGAGCTTTTTTTTTAATTATTTCAAACAGTTAATGTGTTATTATATATAAATACCACATTAACTGTTTGAATATGTATTTCTAACTAACTAAAAATATTGGTTTTTATGGCTGCATAAAATAATGAAATGTTTAATGAAAAAAATTTCTGAAATCAAAAAAATTATGAGTGTTTGTTTATATTCAAAATTTAATTTATAAAAAATCATGAGAGCCTTTTAAAAAAAAGGGTAAAAGGTGCATTTATCAACGGAAAGTGGAAACAATACCAAAACCGGAACGTTTTCAATGCTCCTGGAACAGTGATGGGTGGAATCAGCATTGAGCAAGCCGACAAAATGGGGCTTTTGGATCCAACGAGCCTGAAAGATAAAGACGGTTCATAAATAATGAAAATACTTAGCACATCTGACTTGCACGGAATCCAATACCAGTACAAATTGATCAAGACGGCGGCCCAGCGTCATCGGGTCGATGCTGTTATCATTGCCGGTGATCTGTTCCCCAAAACCAACCCTATTTTCAAACGCCAGCCGAAATTTATCAAAAATCTTGAGAAAGAATATTTTCCGTTCTGGGAGAAAAATAAGATCCATCTGGTGCTGTACATGGGAAACGATGATTTGCGCATCTATGACCAAATGTTTGATGACGTATGCAGCAAATTTGAATTTGTTCACAATATTCCGAGGCGGAAAATTACCATCTGCGGTCATGAAATCATCGGTTTTGATCTGGTAGCTGATTATCCATTCGGTTTAAAAGACCGGTGCAGGATGGATAAGCAGAATTTTGTTTTTCCTTTACAATATGGCCAACCGGCCTATTCCACAGTAAAGGCAACTGGTGGCGGTTGGGAGGACATTGAAGATTGGGTTTCCCTGGCGCAAGAGTTGCCCACCATTGAAGATGAATTGAAATTGCTGGTGCGGCCGGAAAACATGAAAAAGGCCATCTATGTTATCCATATGCCGCCCACGGGTGTGAACCTGGATGTTTGTAGCGCTGGGGATCGGCCCGGTTCTAAAGCTGTCACAGAATTTTTAGCCAGGGAACAACCTTTGTTGTCTCTGCACGGCCATATCCATGAATCATACTATATCACCGGCAAGTGGAGTGCCCAGATAGGAGATACCACAGCCATTCAGGTTGGGCAGTACGGCTGCAGATTGAGTTATGCAACCATTGATACAGAAACTATGGATATAAAAAAATACGCATTGTGAGCCTGATCAAACACAGTAAAATTGATTTTGAATTTGAGCATGCAAATGCCTGGGCACCTGATAATGATTTGATGGCTGATTTAAAGCAGTTGTACCCATGCATTATGATATGAAAGGACGGCAAACAAAATGAAAAAAGAACTTCAACAAAAACTTTGTAAAAAGTATCCAGAAATCTTTGGTGAAAATTTCTTTTTTGAGTGCCATGACGGCTGGTTCTGGCTGATCTATAATTTGTGTGAATGCATTCAACATAACAAAACCGATCTGCGAGCAACACAAGTTAAAGAAAAATTCGGAGGACTGCGTTTCTATACGACTCCCAGAGATGATGAAATCCATGGCATGATTCAGCTGGCAGAATCAATGTCATATAATATTTGTGAAAAGTGCGGTTCGACAGAAAACGTCAACGCTACAGGAAACGGATGGATTAGAACACGTTGCCAGAAATGTCATGACACATAATTTTTTTGTGCTTGCTTTGTAAAATGGGTTTCATGTGATAAAAGTATATAAGGGAAGCCATTACCGTTTTTAACTTTCCAATATTTCCCATGAAATGAGGCTGACAGGGATAGTCCGAGGGAGTCTTCTACTCGATAAACGGGATTTGTGGCGCTGATAGTCCTCGCCTCAATTCACCTTGATTTGATCTGCCAAATTGTATATCAGGTCTTCGGTTTGGCCGTTATTCGGGGAATCTGAGAAATGGAAACAAACGTCAATAACAACATTTCTTGAATTTCTTTCCAGATCCACACGGGCAGGGATCATTCCTGCCGACATTTACTGCTCCCGATTTTGAAGTGGTTGGCACTTTCCCGGACCCTGTTACGGTTTTCAATTTTACAAGTTCCTTCCCGATTTTCTGCATCTTTTTTTGCCGGCGGCCCAGTTCTTTTTTTATGCCCGGCTGGGCTAAAAACGTTTTCCACATCTCAGTCAGTTCCGTTGAGGATTTACTTCGTGGAATAATTTGATCTGGCACAAATTTGTTAAGATCAACTAACATTCCGCCGACATCCTGGGCTTTATTCTCAGTTGCATGCAGAAATGAAAGTCCCATATTCTTGCAATTACACTGAGGGTTGACACAGTAAGCATCAATCACCCAATACTTTTTATCAGGCATATGAAGCAGCAAATTGGGGTCATGGGGATATATTTCATCCCATCCGACCATCATATCCGTTTCCCACCAACTCCAATCTTTTTGTTTCCACTGATCGTTGTCTTTCGGCTTGTCCATATGCCATCGGCTTTGGATATATTCACAAAGATT
>JAABTU010000112.1 GCA_011389715.1 Desulfotignum sp. | reverse complement strand
GGATACACAATGACCTGGAAGTGGGAATGTATGCGGCCCAAAACGATGCGATTATGGCGGGCATTGAAAAAACAGCCAGGGATGCCGCCATTATCCGCCAGTATTACACCTCGGCCCTGGATGTGGAACTGGCTATCCAGACGCGGATTTTCGGCGGGTTCCTCCAACTGGTTCTGCCGGAGGAAATCCGGCAGATACCCAAAATCAATCCTGAAATCCGTCCCAGTGACCAGATCGAACCAGGGAAGATTCCGTATACCGGGCTGATCCTCGATATCAGGGAACTGGCCTTTGAACCGGTTCTGTACCCGGTCATTGTCAGCGAACAGGGGGATTTTATTTACGCATCCCTGTTCATCAGCCGGGAATTTGCCGTTCAGCACGGGGTGTGCAAATACATGTGTTCCATGGACAATGCCCTGGAAGACCCCCGGGTGGGCAGCCATCCTCTGGTGCTCAAAGGGTTGCGAACAGCAGGAAAGGGCAATACCGCCATCGTCATCAGCGCAGCCGATGCCAAGCAGGTGGAAAAAGCAACTGAGCGGCACCTGTTTTTAAAGCAGTGCCGGGTCATTTTTGTGATCCGGAAATGATAAATCATGCACCACCGATTATACCATGTGAAGGATTTGCCATGACCGATTTTATCCCTACCAGAAGCGATGCGTTTTCCCTTTTACAAAAATACAATCAGAAACCAGGCCTGATCCGGCACGCCCTGGCCGTGGAAGCGGTCATGGCACATTTTGCAAAAAAATTCGGTGAAGATGAAGAAAAATGGCGGGTCATCGGCCTGGTTCATGACCTGGATTATGAGCAGTTCCCGGAGGAACACTGCCACAAATGTGTTGATCTGTTCAAAGAACACAACTGGCCTGAAGACTATATCCGGGCCGTCATCAGCCATGGGTGGGGCATCTGTACCGATGTTGAACCCAAAACCTCTCTGGAAAAAACCTTGTATGCCATAGATGAACTCACCGGTCTGGTGGCAAGTGCCGCCCTGGTAAGGCCTTCCAAAAGCATTCTGGACATAAAAACAAAATCTGTGAAAAAAAAATTCAAGGACAAAGCCTTTGCTGCGGGGGTGGACCGGGAAGTCATCAAAAAAGGGGCTGCCATGCTGGACATGGAATTGTCTGATCTGATCACCGAAGTTATTGCCGGCATGCAGCCTGTGGCAGAAGAAATCGGACTCAAAGGCGAGCTGCAGCCGTCAAAACCATGACAAGGATTTTTGACGCATCCGGCAGATTTTTCCTTGTAAGAGGTATTCTGGTTTTTGGATTGACAACAATTGTTTTAAACTCAAGGGTTTTTCCAAGTTTTTCTTCCAGTGCTTTATGAAATTCATTTGCAAGATCAAGACTAAAGCCGACATGCTCGTTTTGGTCATTATGAAAACCAAAGGGAATAGCGCCATCCCTTGCGCCAACAATAAATGTACCGCTGTCTGAAATCTTTTCGAGCGTGTCCACCGCAATAGCATTTGATGTAAAGACAAGAACTGCCATAAGCATTGTACTGAGTAATAAAATTTTCTTCATGTGATATCTCCCTTTAATTTTTTTAGGATCAAAAACTTTAAAAATAGCTTTCTTTCCTGTTAATTTGTGGTGGGAAATCTTCCTTGCCCACCTGATTTCAGTCGGTTTCATTTTCAAAAAACCGAGTTATTACTTCTGATAGATAAAACCAAAACTTACAATTTGTCGATTGTCGACAATGTTTATGATTAGTCTATAATATTTTGCATGTCAATTACTTTTGTAACTATTCAGCAAAAAAATGCAAATTCAGCACTGACGCTGCCGCCATATTCTACCGCGGTTTTTGCAAATTCGGAATAAATGGTCATTCCCTGGGATAACTGGTCCATAATCCTTTGGCATGGCCGAAATATGGAAATGGTTGTTACCCACATGTCCAAACCCCACCCAAGAAATGCCTGCATCATTCAACCGCTTTCGGTAAAGGCTCCAGATATCGGAAAGATGGGCATCCGGAACCGCCAGGTCAGAACTGAGCCTGTGAATCCCGATGCAAATATGGATGCTTTGGCCGGCCCGCCCTAAGCGGGAACCTGCCCCTTGACACAATTGATGCTTCCCAGGTACTTGCCGAAGAGATCGTCCGGGTTGTAAAACATCCATAAAACGGGTCGTTGACTGTTATTTGTTCTGTGCAGCCTGTTTGATCCAATTTTCAACCATTAAAAGGTTAACCCGTTGGAATTCTTTCTCATTATTTGTAACCAGAGTGATATCATTACTTAAAGCATGCGCAGCGATCAGCATGTCCAGGGGGCCGATGACTTTTCCTTTTTGCTCCAGATTACAACGAATTTCACCGTAATAAACAGCAGCATTGTGGTCATAAGGCAGAATTTCCAGTGGGGCGAGAAATTCGTCAATTCGTTTTAAATTCAGTTTGGTATTCTTGCTTTTAACTGCTCCGTAATGCAATTCGGAAACCGTTATGGTTGAAATACCAATGTCTCCAACTTTAAATTGCTTGAATTTGTGTATAATTTCAATGGGTTTCTGATTCATTATGTAGATACAGATATTTGTATCCAGTAAATATCTAATCAAGATTTTCCCGCTCCTGTTGCTGGATTGGCTGGTTTCTTTCCATCATGAACGGTGTGTCATACTTCAGTAAATTTTTTTCCCAGAGATCCCATAAAGATTGATTTTTTGAAATTAAAAGTACGCCTCCAGCGACTTTTTTAACATATACCTCATTGCCCTCAAACCGATAGGCTTTTGGTAAGCGCACAGCCTGGCTGCGTCCATTGTTGAATAATTTTGCACTTTCCATAGTTGCCCTCCCGCAACTTAAGTTTATATCAAACAGTATATACCATTCAGGTAAATGTCAACTTCTATAGTGAATTGTGACCATTTGAAATAAACAGCCAGGCAGAATTGGCACACAGAACGTCCTGAGTGACTGGCCAAAATCGAAGATCTGAGAGAACACACTTTTGATCCAGAAAAAGCCCTGTCTCATGACGAAGTATGGGATTGAATACCATCCGGATGTAAAAAAAGGGATTTGCCCAAAATGTTACCAGCTCGACCTGGTATTTTCCGGGAAGTAAGCACCATCTGTCTTTTACAGGGTATTGATAAACATTGACGGGAAATACAAAACTGTGTAAAATATGCCTCCGGTTGACAGGGTGTCACAGGTGCACTCCTGCTTAAAAAAAATATCAGCGAAAGGAAAAAGCAGTATGAAAAAAGTCTCAATGTATATGTTGGCAGCCATTATCATGACCGGGCTTGTGTGTCTGTCCGGGTGTTCCGATACCCCAAAAGATGAAAAACCTGGTTCTGACAAGGCCTTGAAAATGCTTCAGGAAGGAAATGACCGATTCTTCAGTGGAAAATCCAAACATCCGAACATGGATAAAAACCGCCTTATCCAGGCAGGAAAAGAAAGCCAGGCTGACCATGCCTATGCAACGGTTATTACCTGTTCTGATTCGCGGGTGCCGGTGGAAACCATTTTTGATGCCGGTGTCATGGATATTTTCGTGATCCGGGTGGCTGGAAATGTCTGCGATACAGATGAAGCGGGATCTATTGAATATGGTCTGGCCCATGTTAAAACGCCGGTTATGGTGGTTCTGGGTCATACCCAGTGCGGTGCTGTCACGGCAGTCACCCACGCGGTTCAGGGAAAAGGCCACGCACTGGAAAGGAATATCCCCCCGCTTGTTGATAATATTGAACCTGCGGTTCATCGGGCGATCGAAATTTACCCCCATGCTCAGGAGGAAGAAATAATTCCCCTGGCAATCGAAGAGAACGTATGGATCAGCATCCGGGATCTGTTCATGAAAAGTCCAGCCACAAGGGATCTGGTTAAAAACGGCGCGGTAAAAGTTGTCGGTGCCATTTATGATGTGGGTACCGGGAAAATACACTGGCTGCAGCAGGCCAGGGTCGTCAATATCCTGCATGAGGTGGAGGCAAATCCGAACCGTGCCATTGAAGCTATGGCGCCCCATGAAAAAGAGATCGCAGATCCATCTGTCCCCACGGCAAAAACAAAAGAAATCTCCCACGGATGACAGGTTTTAGCAGACAATTCACACACCCATGGATATAAAAAAACGGGCTGCATGGATGGTCCATGCAACCCGTTGAACCATGAGTACAAAAAATCAACCCGATCATATGTTTTTTCGCTGCCGCGGTACCTATACCTCCATTTACCTATACTGAACATCAGAACACAGAACATCAAATACTGTTAATCTGTTAAGGGTATGTGTTAAGTTAAGTTAACCAGTTAACATATACAGGGAACATCTCCCCAATGCCGGTTATGCCTGAGGGACAGACAGCGGCAGGAAAGTGTAAAAGATGGCATGAAGATTGCATTCATATCACTTGAGGTATATTTTAAACCAAAACAGGTAAAGGAGGAAAAGACCATGATGCGTAAAATGTTTTTTTGTGTGCTGACAATGTTCTTCATTGTCATGACAACCGGTATTGGTGTCGCTAATGAGCCCAATGGAAACGACAGAAAAGGCAAGTATACCTATAAAAAGGTGTATAAATCCTGTGCCCAGAGAGGTGAAGTCGAGGCGACAATACCGCATTTAAGTCCCAGCAGCAAAACAATGGCCCAGTGGAAACGCATGTTTGAAAAACAGGATTTTGAGGAATTCAAGTGCAGCCAGGAGTGGTCACAATTGTCTGATGAAGATATAGCAGACATATATGCCTATTTGTACAAACATGCGGCAGATTCCCCCTCACCGGCCAAATGCAAATAAAACACTGAAATAAGGAGATAGGTGATGAAAAAAGGATTGGCGGTTCTATTTGCATTTTTCTTCATGGCGGTGTTTTCAGTCTCCAATGTTTTTGCAGCTGATGATGTAAAGATGCTGAAAGAACAACTGGAGATCATGAATGAGAACATGAAAAAGCTGGAGGAAAAGATAAACGAACTTGAAAAAGAGAAAGTTGAAGAAACCGAAGAGATTGAATACCTCAGTGACCGACTGGACAAAGCGGAACTTCATACCGCCACCGACAGGATCTCTCTTGGCATTGAGCTGCGCTCCCGGGCCGATACCCTGCATTATGACGACATGCAGGCAGCCCCGGCAGCCCTTGTAAACGGGTTCTTTACCCCGTATGCTTCTGGCGGATTTAACAACGCCACATTGGCTCAGATTCAGCAGCGCATTCAGAATATGTCCATTGCAGGCATGATTCCCCCGACTGATGAATTTGATGCAGACAATGATGTTATCCTGACCAATAAATTTTATCTGAACATGCATGCCAAAGTGAACCAGCATTTGAATTTTTCCGGCAGGCTGGCTGCATACAAGGTTTTTGGAGATTCATCAGGGGTTAAATTCAATCAGGGAAATCTTGGGGATGTCACCATGGACGGCAACACATCCTCCCTGCCCCATGGCGACACCATCCGCCTGGAACGGGCTTACTTTGTCTACAGCAATTATCTGAAAAACATACCGGTCAGTTTCTCTTTAGGGCGGCGGCCCTCCACGTATGGACCGCCCCTGGAATATGCCAACTATAGCCTTGAAGCTGGTTCGCCACTGGGTACCATCATCAACTGGCAGTTTGACGGTGCCTCCCTTAATTTTGGTCTTGAAGAGGTCACAGGCATATACGGGGCAGCATTGAAGTTCTGTTACGGGGTGGGATTCGAAGGGGACTGGGGCAATTCCTATTCCCTGCAGGAAAGCCAGGCAGATGTTGACGATGTGCATATGTTTGGCTTTATAGCCACCCTGTTTGATGACGACAGCACCAGTGCCGTGTTAAATTATGCCCATGCATGGGATATCACCGACGGGTTCACAGGCCTGACAGTGATGCCGTTTATTGCTGCCAAAGATCCATCAACCGGCCTGTATACATTTGAACAAAACTATGGTGGTTATATCAGCCGAATGCAGCCCACCTCGGACATCGGAGACTGGGATGCTGCATCCCTGCTGGTAAGAAAGAATCTGTATGAAACCTTTGAAAAAGATATTGATCTATTTCTGGCCCTGTCCTGGAGCCATACGTCACCGTCAAGGGTGTCTGCCAACCCATTTTACGAAATAATGGGCCAGGGGCTGCTCAGTTCCAATGGCAATCTTGAGAGCCATGACGGATACAGCCTTTATGCAGGCGTCGTATTTCCCATGCCCTTTGACGGGCGACTGGGTCTTGAATACAATTGGGGATCCGAATACTGGTTCAATTTTACCGGGGCAGAAGATTCTCTTGTGGGAAGCAAGCTGGCCACCAGGGGGAGTGTCTATGAAGGATACTATATTCAGCCGATTTTTGGTGAAAACTTTTTTGTTAAAGTGGGATCCAGATACTATGATTACAAATACACCGGCAGTGGCAATCCCCTGGGGGAGCCTGAAAAAATATCAGAGCTGAATGCCTTGAATGCTTTTTTCCCTGTGGCAGACAAGGTATGGGATGGATATATATCAGCCACCATTAGATTCTGATTTTTTTTGTATCATGCCGGCATCGTCATTTCCCACCCGCCTTTCAGCTGGGAAATGACGATACCCGGTGAAACAGTCAGGCGCTGAAAAGATTCTTCTTTGCAAAGAGAGCCCATCATCCTGGCTGTGGTCCTTCATCCACAATCTGTTTCCTTGACCAAAGATCCTGAATAAGGTAAATTGACAGACACTAACGCGGGAAACCCGCAACCCCAATGCCTCTCTTCATTTTCTTGTTTTTTTTGATAGGAACTGAGGAGTAAGGCACTAATAACCTGTAAGCTCCAGACATCCCTCTGGCCGATTCAGCAGATCGCTGCCTGTCTTACACATCAAGGAGACAAGATGCAGGATCAGACCCAGGCTGGCCCGGATGCCCTGTCCACCTATTTTTTTCAGATCGCCGATGCGGCACAAACACAAACCTCAGATCCATCTTATGCCCTGTTTTCTATTATCCGGCAGGTTATGGCTGCAGCAACCCAGGTGCTGGATTCCGTAGCCGGAACATGCCAATCGCCGGTACCCGAATGTGCCAGCGGATGCAGTTTCTGCTGCCATTCCCGCATCCATGTGATGCCCCTGGAAGCAATTGTGATCTGTTCTTACGTGCACAAATATTTCAGCCCGGGGGAAATGCAAAGCCTGAAAACCCGTATCCGTTCCAACCTCACATATACCCGGGGCCGCTCCCTGGTCCAGCGGGTGGCGGTCAAGGACAAGACTCCCTGTGTGTTTCTGGATCACCATGCCTGTTCCATTTATGGCCAGCGGCCCTTTATATGCAGAACCTGGAATTCACTGAGCCGGCAGGACTGTGAAACCGCTTTTATTTCCGGCAATCAAAACGCAGAGATCCCCTGTCTGTCTGCACCCAATTATGTGTATACCCTGGCCCGGGACGTTGTCCAGTCGGTGTGCGAAACCATGCATCTGGAAACCGGGCGGTTTGAACTGGTGTCTGCCATGGACCGCTGCCTGGGAATGAAAGATGCGCCTTCCGCCTGGACAGGGGGCTGCACCGTGTTCGGCAGATCCGGAGGCGAAAGCCTGGAAGATACTGAAAAAAAAGGAGAAAAAGGAGGGATGTGATGATATCTTGTCCCATGCCGGCCCCTGTTTTGACCCCTTTCATGGACATACAGGTCAAGCGGCTGCTGAAAAGGTATTTTCTGACCTTTACCAGGGAAGATACCTGCATGGAATATTTTTTGCGGGATGTTAAAACCTGCGATCTTGTTTCCCTTAACCTGGTTCTTTCCCATGACCGGTTTTCCAAAGGGATTTACATATCCAAATTTTATCCCCAGCTGTTTTGTCAATTTCAGCCCAGGTTTCTGTCAGCTGCCTGTTTTTTTTTGATGGTGCACCACAGTGCCGGTGTGTTCGGCCTGGCAGATCATTGCCGGATATCTCTTGAAACCGAAGAAAAGGTGTTTGCCGATTTTTATTCCAGGCTCATCGATTTTCACTTTACCATCTCCCGCCATCGTCCGGCCAACCGGGTCTGCCTCAACGGGTTTTACCCGTGCCTGCCCATTGCCAGAAAAATCATGAATGATATATAAAATTGTTTCGGTAATCCTGGCGGTGTTGTGATATAATTACAAAAAGTGACAGGGTCAGAAGTTAACTTCTGGCCCCGTTATTAGGTAAAAAAGTTAACTTCTGACCCCAAAGGGATCCAAGGGAATATATGAACATGCTGCCAAAGGTTTTTCAGTCACCCGCACCAGGCACATCCAGGGTGTTGTTCTGCGGGGACTGTCTGTTGTTTACTCTGACCCTGGACAAAAAAGCGGCCGGTAATGCCTGGGTCCGCACCAATCTGGGTACGGCAGCCATCGCCCGCCAGGAGATTATCGACCGGGTGGAAAAAAATGAGATCAAGCTGGATGAGGCCTGGTATGATATCCAGATGAAGAAAAAAAACGCCACAGAATTTCAGATCCTTCTGCCCCTTCACCAGACCGGCTACTTCCAGGCCAAATGCTTTTTTATCCCGGAAAACCAGAGCGTTCCTGTGTGGCCGGAAGGAGACAATTGCATCCTCAATGTGGAGCCGGCCGGCACCTGCTGCGCCAATATTATTTACAATGCTTTTGTCCGGCAGTTCGGTCCGTCCAGATCCAGTGCCAGGTCCGGGGAGGACCGGTCCCTTTCCCCGTTGGTCCAGACCCTGGATGCCAGAGGATTCACCGTGATCCCGGAGTCAGGAAAATTCCGGGATCTCAAGGAGCAGGTGGGTTTTATCTTTTCAACCCTGGGATGCCGTGCTTTGCACCTTCTGCCCATTCATCCCACCCCCACCACCTATGCCCGCATGGGCCGGTTCGGCAGCCCCTATGCCGCCCTGAATTTTACAGATGTGGACCCTGCCCTTGCCCGGTTTGATCCGGCTGCCACACCTTTGGAACAGTTCATGGAGCTGGTGGATGCTGTCCATTTTCACAATGGATACCTGTTTTTAGATATTGCCATCAACCACACCGGCTGGGCCGCAGCCATTCACCAGTCCCATCCGGAATGGCTGGTCAGGGGAGAAGATGGAAAAATCAAGGCCCCGGGGGCCTGGGGCGTGGTCTGGGCGGATCTGACCAAGCTGGATTATACCCATACCGACCTGTGGGAGTATATGGCGGACATCTTTCTGCTCTGGTGCCACCGGGGCGTGGACGGATTCCGATGCGATGCCGGCTACATGGTGCCCACAGATGCATGGGAATACATGGTGGCCAAAGTAAGGCAGGAATACCCGGATACCCTGTTTCTTCTGGAGGGCTTAGGCGGGCACCTGACAACCACCAGGGAGATCCTGGGCCGGGCTGATTTCAACTGGGCCTATTCTGAACTGTTCCAGCACTACACCAGAGAGGAGATCCAGGAATATCTGCCCTTTGCCACCCAGATTTCAGAAACCTGCGGCCACATGATCCATTTCGCCGAAACCCATGACAACAACCGCCTGGCCGCGATTTCACCCACCTATGCCAGAATGCGCACCGCCCTGTGCGCCTTGTTTTCCGTATGCGGGGGGTTCGGTTTTGCCAATGGTGTGGAATGGTTTGCCACACAAAAAATCAATGTGCATGAATCCCCGGGCCTCAACTGGGGGGCAAAGGACAACCAGGTGGACCATATCTTCCGGCTTAACCAGATATTGAAAACCCACCCGGCGTTTTTCAAGGACACCCGCCTGACCCTGATTCACGCAGAAGACACCCAGGCACTGGCCCTGCTGCGGCATAACCAGGCTTTACACCGGCACCTGCTGGTCCTGGTGAACCTGGACTGCCAGGCTTCCACCATGGTGTCCTGGAACCTGGAGGATGCGGGCACTATTTGTGATGAATGGACAGACCTGCTCACCGGCACCCGCATCAGGCCCACCTGCACCGGCAATATGGCCGGCACCAGACTGGCACCCGGCGAGGTGATGGCCCTGTCCCCGGATCCCGCAGACCTGGAAGCCCT
Source organism: Desulfotignum sp. (assembly GCA_011389715.1). GTDB lineage: Bacteria > Desulfobacterota > Desulfobacteria > Desulfobacterales > Desulfobacteraceae > Desulfotignum. The sequence goes on along the minus strand of JAABTU010000112.1, from coordinate 42,133 downwards.
GGCACCGGCAGCTCCCCGGGACATTCAGGTGCCGGCAGTGGTGCCGGAAAAGGTGCTGGCCCAGAAGATAAAGGCCAGGGTCCTGGCTGTGAAAACCGCCCTGGACGGGTATGCAGATGTCAGCGATCTGAACCTGGACCAGGCCACCCGGAACATGTCAGTTGATCCTGCGGAGTTTATCCGGTCTTTGAACACAAAGTCACAGGAAAGCTGTGTCATCCCCTTTGATGTGACAAAGGACCTCAGGCGCCAGGTCATGGTGCCGCCCGGGTATTTTCTGCTGGTGAAAAGCCCTGTGGGGTTCCGGGCTGAAATCCTGGATACTGCGGATGCCGGTACCCGTTCTCTGGGATATGAGGAGGGACTGCCCCTGGCAGACGGCTGTTTTTTTGCGCTTTTTTTACCCATGGCTGTAAAAAAGAAACACAAGGCATGTGATCTGCACCTGCGGCTGTTTTATGCCGGAGAAACCCGGAAGGAAAAAGCCGCTGTTATGTTTCTGGCCCCTTTTGACACCCTGCGCCTGCGCACCACCTTTACCAGAAGAAGCATTGCGGCAGATCCCGGGCTCACCCTGCTGGGTACCACAAGCACCGGCGGCATGATGCGGGCGCCTGGTGACTGGGGAGAGCTTCACAGCCGGTATGACGGCCTGCTGGGGGCAAACCTGCATCCTGGCATGCCGGAAAACCGGCGCATGGTGCTGGCCCGCTGCAGGATCTGGGCCATTTTCCAGGGATACTCCAGAAAACTGGCAAAGGACTGCCTCCAGAGCTTTGTCTTTTCCTTTGACAATGCCGGCCAGTGGCGGTTCCATGTGCCCACCTCAGAGGGCAAGTACTATGTTCTGGAACTGACACTGACCCTGGCTTCAGCATCCAACAGAATCCATCTGTCCGTCAGACGGCTGCCGGCAAAAAACAACTCCGGCCGGTTTCTGGAAGATACAGCACCGGTGACACTCATTTTCCGGCCGGATATTGAAGACCGCGATTTTCATGAAACAGTCAAGGCCTTTACCGGGCCTGAGACGGCATGGCCTGCAGCGGTGAAACCGCGTGGTGAAGGGTTTGATTTTGCCCTTTCCTCGGGCCATCTGTTTTCCATGGACCTGGCCGACGGTGTTTTTGTGCATGAGCCGGAATGGCAGTACATGGTGCACCGGCCCCTGGAGGCCCACCGGGGCCTTGATCCTGACTCTGATCTGTTCAGCCCGGGGTATTTTACCTTTGACTGCCGGGGCGGGGAATCGGCAAGTATTGTGGCAGAGGTGAGAGATGCCATGGACCAGCCCCGTCACACAGATATGCGTGATCCATTACCGGAAGCTGCTCCGGCATTTGGTGACAGCTTTGCTCTGGACCTGGCCCTTTTCCAGGGGCTGGACGCGTTCCTGGTGAACCGGGGCCAGGACAGGAGCGTGATCGCCGGATACCCATGGTTTCTGGACTGGGGCCGGGACAGCCTGATCTTCTGCAGAGGCCTGATTGAACTGGGACGGATATCTGATGCCCGGGCCGTGCTGCACCTGTTCGGCCGATTCGAGGACCAGGGCACCCTTCCCAACATGATCTGCGGTGAAGATGCCGGCAATATTGAGACCTCGGATGCGCCCCTGTGGTTTTTTGCCTGCTGCCGGGACATGATGGAAAAAACACAGGACCCATCCTTTCTGGACCAGGATCTGGACGGCCGCACATTGAAACAGGTACTGGTTTCCATGGCGGAATCTCTTGTTGCCGGCACCCGCACCGGCGTGCGGGCTGATCATGACACACAGCTTTTGTACAGCCCTGCCCATTTTACCTGGATGGACACCAATTTTCCGGCCGGCTCCCCCCGCCAGGGATATCCTGTGGAGATCCAGGCCCTGTGGTACAACGCCCTTGTTTTTTTAGGAACCATTGACCCGGGCACCGGATGGAACAAAAAGGCACATACAGTCAAGCAGGCCATAACATCGTTGTTCTGGCAGGAACCGCTCGGGTATTTCAGTGACTGCCTGCACGGAGACGGCCCGGCATCCAGGGCAGTGCCTGATGATGCCCTGCGGCCCAACCAGCTGCTGCTGCTTACCCTGGGGGCCATAGGCCCCGGGGACTTGGCACAAAAAACCGTGGAAACCTGCCTGGAACTGCTGGTGCCGGGCGGGATAAGAAGCCTTGCCGATAGAAAGGTGTCTCACCCCCTGGCTGTTGTCCATGACGGTATAACTCTCAATGATCCCCACCACCCCTATGCCGGGGTGTACCAGGGGGATGAGGATACAAAAAGAAAACCAGCCTACCATAACGGTACTGCCTGGACCTGGCAGTTTCCTGTATTCTGCGAAGCCTGGGCCGCAGTATTCGGTCCGGACAGCCATGCCACCTGTCTGGCGTGGCTGGGCAGCTGTAAACATCTGATGAGAACCGGTGCTGCCGGATATATCCCCGAAATTCTGGATGGAGATTTTCCCCACACACCTAGGGGCTGTGATGCCCAGGCCTGGGGCGTGAGCGAGGCGGCCCGGGTGGTACATAAATTATCCTCGAGGAGTACATGACATTCATGCAAGAAATGCAGATTTATAAAGTCTATCCGGCCATACCCGAGTCTTTGTCCTTTCTGGACTACCTGGCCAGAAACCTTTGGTGGTGCTGGAATGACGAGGCGGTTGATGTGTTTCGCCGGATCAATCCGGTGCAGTGGGAGGCGGTGGGAAAAAATCCGGTGGTATTTCTCACCCGGATCTCCCAGCGCCGGTATGAGGAACTTTCCATAGATGAGAGTTTTTTGGGCCATCTGGCCCGGGTGAAAACAAAATTTGAAAACATGTTTTCAGATATCCCCCAGATTCAGGGGCTTGATCTGGGACCCAAGGAGACTGTGGCCTATTTTTCCATGGAATTCGGGCTCCATGAATCTCTGCCTTTTTTTGCCGGTGGACTCGGGGTCCTGGCCGGAGACCATCTCAAGGCATCGTCCGCCCTGGGCCTGCCCCTGACAGGCATTGGCCTGCTGTTCCGGGAGGGGTATTTCCGCCAATACCTGGACCATAATGGCTGGCAGCAGGAAACCTATCCCATCATTGATGTGTTTGATCTGCCTGCCCAGAAAATCAGCAACGGGTCCGGTACAGATCTTCTCATTGAAATCCCGGGCCCCAGGGGTATTATCCGGGCCTGTGTATGGCAGATAAAGGTGGGGAAAATACGGCTGCTGCTTCTGGACACCAACCTGCCTGAAAATTCAGAAGAGATCAGGAACATCACCTCCCGGCTGTATGCCAGCCACGGCGAGATCCGGGTGGCCCAGGAAATTCTGCTGGGCATCGGCGGCACCAAGGTGCTGAAGGCCATGGACATGTTTCCTGCTGTCTGCCATATGAACGAGGGGCATTGCGCCTTTGCGGGCCTTGAACGCACCTGTCTGATCATGGACCGGTTTGACCTGGAATATCAAAGCGCATCCCAGGTCTGCCGGCGCAGTGCTGTCTTTACCACCCATACCCCGGTGTCAGCCGGGCATGATGAATTTGACAAGGAGCTTGTACGTCCCTATATCGCCCCGTATGCACAGAAATTCGGTATTTCAGAAAATGAACTGCTGTCCTGGGGAGAAATGCCCGGGTCCGGGGGGGAGACCAAATTTTCCATGTTCTGTTTCGGGGTGGCTTTTTCAGGCTATATTAACGGTGTCAGCCGGCTGCACGGCCATGTGGCAAGGTCCATGTGGCAGGGGCTGTGGCCCGGGCGGCAGAAAGAGGAGATTCCCATTTCCCATGTCACCAACGGGGTCCATATCAATTCCTATATTTCACGCCACAAAAACGGCCTGCTGGAACGGTATCTGGCATCGGACTGGTCCGGCCGCCAGTCTGATCCTGATCTGGTGGCACGTATCGACAGCATAGAGGATGCGGATCTGTGGCATGTCCATGAACTGGACCGGTCCAATCTTATCAGGAAAGCCCGGCAGCTGCTGGTGGCACAGTATGAAAGGCGCAATGCCTCCCGGAACCTGCTCGATGAGGTGTCTGCAGCCCTGGATCCCCGGGTCCTTACCATCTGTTTTGCCCGGCGGTTTGCCACCTATAAGCGGGCCGGACTTCTGCTCAAGGATCCCCAGCGCCTGCTTCGGCTCATCACCAGCGCGGAGCAGCCCGTCCAGCTGGTATTTGCGGGCAAGGCCCATCCCAATGACAACGAGGGCAAGGCCCTTATCAAGCGTATTGTGGAATTTGCAAGGCAGTCTGAGGTCCGTCACCGGGTGATTTTTCTGGAAAACTATGATATCAATATCGCACGGTATATGGTCCAGGGGTGTGATGTGTGGCTGAATACACCCAGAAGACCCTTTGAGGCCTGCGGTACATCAGGTATGAAAGCAGCTGCCAACGGGGGCCTGAACCTGTCCATACTGGATGGGTGGTGGTGTGAAGGCTTTTCAGAAACCACGGGCTGGCGTATCGGCAACGGAGATGATTATGAAGACCCGGATTACCAGGATGAGGTGGAAAGCCAGGCATTGTTCAATATTCTGGAAAATGACGTAATTCCGGTATTCTATGACCGGCTGCGGGGCAATCCCCCAAAAAGATGGATCCAGATGATGAAGGCAGCCATGAAAATGGCGATTACGGATTTTTCCAGTGACCGGATGGTAAGGGAATATTCCAACCGGTTTTATATTCCGGCTGCCAGAAACCTTGCGCAGCTCACTGAAAATGCAGCCAGAAAAGCCAAGGACCTGGCCCTGACCCAGTCCCGGCTCAACGCCCTGTGGTCCCATATCCGTTTGTCAAAACCAAAGATCACACCGTCAAGTGATTTTGCTGTGGGAGAAAGCTTCAGCATTGTGCTGGAGGTTTTTTTAGGGGAACTGACGTCTGAAGAGGTGGAGGTGCAGATATACCACGGCAAATTGCGGGGGACAGGGCAGATGGATGGCAGCCGGGCCGAAACCATGGAACTGCAGAATACCATTGCTCCCGGTACCCATATTTACGGATGCCGGGTCATCTGTTCAGATTCCGGACGGTTCGGTTATACCGCCCGGGTAATACCCAAGGGAGATCCGGTATTAAGCAATACCCCGGGATTGATCACCTGGGTTGGACCAGACAGTTGAAAATGTAAGCATTCACACCAAACCTGCACCAGTTGTTGTTCACGGGGGAAGATATATGGCACAAAAACCAAGAATCCTTATTGTGACGCCTGAAGTAACCTACCTTCCCGAAGATATGGGGGACCGATCCAATTATTCTGCCAAAGCCGGGGGCCTGGCTGATGTGTCTGCCGCCCTGATTTCCGCCCTGTTTGATCTGGGCTGTGATGTACATGTGGCATTGCCGGATTACAGGTCCATCTTTGACGGCAGCACCACCAAAACCCACAGCCGGGAACTGGCAAAGATCCGTAAACGCTTAGACGAAGAACGTATTCACCTGGCAGCAGACCGGGCCTTTTATTATTTGAGCAATGTCTATTCCGGGTATTCCGACATGGACCTGAAGGTGTCTCTGGCATTTCAGAGGGAGGTCATCAACAACATTATCCCTCGTGTGGAGCCGGATATCATCCACTGCAATGACTGGATGACGGGACTGATCCCGGCCATGTCCCGGGAGATGGAGATCCCCTGCCTGTTCACCATCCACAATATTCACACCATGACATCCACCATGGCGGAAATCGAAGACCGGGGCATTGATGCAGCAGCTTTCTGGCACCGGATGTATTTCAAGCAACCGCCGGTAAACTATGAAGAGAGCCGGGACTGGAACCGGGTGGATTTTCTCACATCAGGGGTGTTTGCGGCCCATTATGTAAATACCGTGAGCCCCACTTTTCTTCGGGAAATTGTGGAGGACCGCCACCCTTTTGTGGAACCCTGTCTGAAAAACGAACTGACCCATAAATATTATTCCGGATGCGCAACCGGGATTCTCAATGCACCGGAACCTGAGTTCAATCCGGCAGTGGACGATCTGATCAGATATAACTTTGGCCCCAAGAACCATAAAAAAATCAAGGCTGCAAACAAAAAATATCTGCAGAAAATTCTGGATATGGAAGAAAATGCAGATGCCCCGCTGTTTTTCTGGCCCTCCCGCTTGGACCCGGTGCAGAAAGGGTGCCAGCTGCTGGCAGAGATTATGTTCGATATGGTGGACCGGTACCGGGATCAGGGGCTGCAGATCGTATCTGTGGCATCGGGTTCCTTTGAAAAGCATTTCCATGATATTGTTCGGCACCATGGCATAGGCAGGCGCGTGGCTGTCTGCGGATTCAACGAAGGGCTTTCCCACCAGGCATTTGCTGCATCGGATTTTGTACTCATGCCCTCAGCTTTTGAGCCCTGCGGCCTGCCCCAGATGGTGGGGGGGATCTACGGCAGCCTGCCTGTTGTGTTTGATACCGGCGGGCTCCATGACACGGTCCAGCCCCTGGATCCGGCCGGTGACAGCGGCAATGGATTTGTATTCACCGTCCATGACGCCAACGGCCTTTCCTGGGCGGTTGACCGGGCAATGGATTTTTATATGCTGGATGACCAGACCAGAGAAACCCAGATCCACAGAATCATGATTGAAAGCGTTCTGGCATTCAACCACACCCGATGTGCAGAGGATTATATCAGCCTGTATGAAAAAATGCTCCAAAGACCCTTCCTTGTCTGATCCGGGAATTTTCAATGACCCGGGTCTGCTGGCCCATGCCGATACCATCCTTTCACGGTATCGGGCTGCCCAGGACCTGGAAGAAAGACTGTGCCGGGAAAATGGCGGTTCTCTGAATGCGTTTGCCGACTTTCACCTGCAGTTCGGCCTGCATTTTGACGTAGAAAACCTTGAGTGGGTATTCACGGAATGGGCACCCAATGCTTCTGACATGTACATTCTGTGTGACAAAAACAACTGGAGATGTGTGCCGGAATACCAGGTGCCCAAAAAGGACGGCGACACTTTCCAGGCACAATTTCCTGCAGACCGGTTTTCCCACCAGGACCTGTTCCGGTTGAAAGTCATCTGGCCCGGTGGGGAGGGAAACCGGATTCCCACGGCAGCCAGGCGGGTGGTCCAGGATCCCCATACCCTGATTTTTAATGCCCAGGTGTGGGATCCGCCGGAACCCTATGCATGGCAGGTGCAGGAGACCGTTTCCAGGGACGGCCCCATACTGATTTACGAAGCCCATGCAGGCATGGCCCTGGAAGAAGCACGCATCGGCACCTGGACGGAATTCCGCCGCCATATCCTGCCCAAGATCAAGCATGCCGGGTACAACACCATCCAGCTGATGGCGGTGCAGGAACACCCGTATTACGGGTCTTTCGGCTACCATGTCTCCTCTTTTTTCGCCCCATCCTCCCGGTTCGGCACCCCGGAAGATCTCAAAAAACTGATTGATGCAGCCCACCGGGAAGGCATACAGGTGTTGATGGACATCATCCATTCCCACAGTGTCCGCAACGAGGTGGAGGGGCTGTCCCGGTTTGACGGTACCCTGTACCAGTTTTTCCACGACGGTCCCAGAGGGATGCACCGTTTATGGGATTCCCGTTGTTTTGATTATGCAAAACCCATGGTCGTAAAATTTCTTCTGTCCAATCTGCGGTACTGGATAGAAGAGTTTCATGTTGACGGGTTCCGGTTTGACGGCATCACCTCCATGATTTTTGAAGACCACGGCCTGAACCGGGCGTTTGTCAGTTATGATGATTACTTCGGGCCGGGGGTTGATACAGATGCCCTGTCCTATCTGTTTTCCGCCAACCGTCTGGTGCACCAGCTTCAGCCCGGGGCTGTCACCGTTGCCGAGGATGTCAGCGGGTATCCCGGCCTGGCTGCAGGCATTGACCAGGGAGGATACGGGTTTGATTTTCGTTTTGCCATGGGCATTGCCGACTTCTGGATCAAACTGCTCAAGGAAACCCGGGATGAAGACTGGCCCCTGGAAAAGCTCTGGCATGAACTCACCAACCGCCGGGCCGAGGAAGCCACCATTTCCTATGCAGAATGCCATGACCAGGCCCTGGTGGGGGATAAAACCCTGATGATGCATCTCATGGGCAGCCGCATCTATACAGCCATGCACAAGGAAAATGCCGCCATTGAGACTTTCCGGGGGGTGGCCCTGCACAAGATGATCCGACTGATCACCCTGGCCACGGCCAATGCCGGTTACCTGAATTTCATAGGCAATGAGTTCGGCCATCCGGAATGGGTGGATTTTCCCTCCCGTCAGAACCATTTCTCATATCAGTATGCCCGGCGCCAGTGGTCACTGAAATATGACCCGGATCTGTTTTACACCGATTTATTTGCATTTGACCGCCGGATGATTCTGCTTGCAAAAGAAAACGATCTGCCGGCATCATACCCGGATCTGTTTTATCTGCATGAGGACCACAACATCATTGCCTTTTTTCGGGGAAAGTTTTTTTGGGTCTTCAATTTTCACCCTGACCAATCTTTTTTTGATTACCGGGTGGATGCGCCGCCGGGAAGATACCGGATGGTCCTGGACACGGACGAGACCCGGTTCGGGGGACGAAATCGGCTAATACCGGGGCAGGTCCATGTTACCAGCCCCATGGCCCAGGGGGAGATCACCCGGCAGCTTCTGCCCCTGTATCTGCCCAGCCGCACCGCTCTGGTGCTGGAAAAGATTCTGTAAAACAGATACCATCACCCAGGGCCGTTTTTTTACCAGCGGTCCTGTTCCTGGATCTGGGATTGAATTCCCCATATTTCACTGGCATAGGCCTTGATGGTCCTGTCGCTGGAAAACTTACCTGTGCGGGCGGTGTTCATAAGGGCTTTGGAACTCCATCTGGCAGGTTCCAGAAAATCTTTGCCGATGGCTTCCTGGGCAGCGGTATAGGCGCCAAAATCCCCAAAATGCAGGTAATGGTCCGTCGGGGACATGAGCAGGTTATACAGGGGCCGGAAAAGGCCAGGCTCCGACTGGCTGAACCGGTCGGACCGCAGCGCGTATATCACCTGTTTGAGACGGTCATCTTTTTCCAGATATTCCCTGGGAAGGTAATGGGGGCGTAACGCTTCCACCTCTTCCACGCTTAATCCGAAAATATACATGTTGTCTTTGCCCACCTGTTCATAAATTTCAATATTGGCACCGTCCATGGTGCCGATGGTCAAAGCCCCGTTCATGGCAAATTTCATGTTGCCGGTGCCTGACGCTTCCATGCCTGCAGTGGAGATCTGTTCACTGACATCTGCTGCCGGAATAAGGCGCTCCGCCAGGGTCACCCGGTAGTCAGGCAGAAATATGATCTTTATCTGCTGGTTGACCCGGGGGTCTTTGTTCACCACGGCAGCCAGGTTGTGGATCAGCTTGATGATCAGCTTGGCCGTGTGGTATCCAGGCGCGGCCTTGCCCGCAAAGATGAAGGTCCGGGGTGATTTGATATCTTTGTTGTTGTCCTTGATGGACAGGTACAGGTGGATGATGTGCAGGACATTGAGCAGCTGCCGCTTGTACTCATGGATGCGCTTGGCCTGGATGTCAAATATGGACCCTGGATCCACGGTTTCAAACACCGTGTCTTTGATGTAGTCTGCCAAAGCTTTTTTATTGGTCTGTTTCACCGCCCGGAACCGGTCCAGAAAACCGGGATCATTCTGGAACGCCTCCAGTTCCCATACCAGTTCAAGATCTGCGATCCAGCGCCTGCCGATGGCATCGGTGATCAGTTTTGCCAGCTCTGGATTGCAGGCCACCACCCACCGCCTCGGGGTGACCCCGTTGGTTTTGTTGTTGAATTTTTCCGGCCACAGAGAATAAAATTCCGGGACCAGCCGGGTTTTGACCAGGTCTGAATGCACCCTGGCAACCCCGTTCACCGAATGGCTGCCGATAATGGCCAGATTGGCCATGCGCACCTGCTGTTCTTCGCCTTCCTGAATAATGGACATCCGTGCGATCATATCATCAGAACCTTCACCGAACTTTTCTTTCACCGATGCAATGAAGCGCTGGTTGATCTCAAAAATGATCTGCAGATGCCGGGGCACCACCTTGCCCAGAATGGATACCGGCCAGGTTTCCAGGGCTTCGGGCAGCAGGGTGTGGTTGGTAAACGCCAGTGTTTTAACGGTTATGTCCCAGGCCTTTTTCCATTCCAACCCTTTTTCATCCACCAGGATGCGCATGAGTTCCGCAACAGCCAGGGAGGGATGGGTGTCATTGAGCTGGATGGCCACCTGCTGGTGAAATGTTTCATAGGTTTTGTGGCGGGTTTCATAGCTGCGGATAATATCCCGGATGGCACAGGCCACCAGAAAATATTCCTGAATCAACCGCAGTTCCTTTCCCACATCTTTGGCATCAGATGGATACAGAATTTTTGTGACGCTTTCAGATGTGATTTTCCGCCGCACCGCTTTCAGATAATCCCCGTCATTAAAAATACTGATGTCAAAGTCTTCCGAGGCAGCGGCGGAAAAAAGCCTGAGCCGGTTTACGGTGCGGCCGCCATGTCCTGACACAAGGATATCGTGGGGTCTGCCCATGAACAGTTTCCAGTTGGTCCACATGGGATTGTATTCCCCGTTCCGGTCCAGGGTATCTTCAATTTTTCCGTAAATGGGCAGCATGTACTGCTCCCCGGAGCGGCGGATCAGCCAGGGCGAGGACCGATTGGGCCAGTAGTCGGGTTTTTCCCGCTGGTGTCCATTGATTATCACCTGGCGGAACAGCCCGTAATCATAGTTGATGCCATATCCGAATCCCGGCATGTCCAGGCTGGCCAGAGAATCCAGAAAACAGGCTGCCAGTCTTCCTAAGCCGCCGTTTCCCAGAGCCGGGTCCTGCTCTTCCTCCACCAGTTTTTCCAGATCAATCCCCTGTTTTTTTAAAAACCGGGTACAGGCATCAAAAATTCCCAGATTCAGCAGGTTGTTGTACAACAGCCGGCCGATGAGAAATTCCATGGACAGGTAATACACCTTTTTGGCATCGTTTTCAGCATACCGCTGCTGGGTGTCGAAATTGATGTCCATAAGATATTTGCCCACAGCATAAGAAACAGCATTGAGCTGGTCTTTTTTGGTGGTTTCGGCCAGGGGCTTGCCCAGGACATATTTTACATACTGGTGAAACGATACTTCAAAACTGGTAAAATCAAAATACGCCATGACAGCCTCCCATGTTTGGGTGGAGATTGTTGATAAAATATGAATACTGGAAACCGGCAGCCAGATGCCGGAATCAGGTTTCAGATATCAGGTTTCAGATATCAAGGGGTCAGGGTTTTCAGCACATCTTCCTTGCCTATTATGCCCACCAGTTTCTTGTTTTTCACCACCGGGATGGTGTGAAAATGCTTTTCCACCATGAGACTTGCGATTTCACTCACCGGGGTGTCCGGTGCCACTGACACCACATCTTTTACCATGGCCTGTGCCACGGTGGTGGCGGCAATTTTTTGGAATTCCTCATCAATTTTTTTTGATGAGGACAAGGGAAAGATGGAATCCAGAATGGCGAAAATCGGGGGAACAGGCATCTCTTTTTGCGCAAAGATCAAATCGCTCTGGCACAGGATACCCACCAGTTCTTCTTTGTCATTGACCACCGGGACCCCGTTGATATGCTTGTCAAGCAGTATCCTCACTGCCCTGGGGATGTCTGTGTCAGGGTTCACGCTGATGATGTTGGTTTCCATGATATCGCTTGCTTTGATCATGACGGTCTCCTTTTAAGGCAATGAAAACGCATTAAGGCAATGAAAACCCAATGATATTTACTATACATGAATTGATAATCTGGAACAAGTACAGAAAATGGCTGGAAAAAAATTGACTTTCCTGTCATTGGTGCACATTTTCTGTTACACTGGTTGTAATATGTCAACCAAACCTTTAACAGGAGGACTTTGCATGCATATATCCATCACTTTCAAAAAGATCGAATCCTCAGATGCCCTCAAATCCTATGTACAGGAAAAACTGGAAAAACTGGATAAAATGCTGGATGCCCCGGCAGAAGCAAATTTGGTTTTATCTGTTGAAAAAATACGCCATATTGCAGAGATCAACCTGAGCTGTGAAAAGCTTAAAATTCATGCAAAAGAGGAAGCGGAAACCATGTATTCCGCCATTGACGGCCTGTCAGACAAACTGCAGATTCTGATAAAAAAGAACAAGGAAAAAGCACGCCGCCACCTGGCAGGAGACAAACAGACCATCAAGGCAAATCCGGATCTGGGCACCCTTGCCCAGTAGCGCCAGAAAACCTTGCCCAGCAGCCCAAAAACAGGTGGGCCTGGTTTTGTGATATCATTTTTTTTCTGGTGTGTCCGTGCCTGAATCCGGTTCTGACGGTTCAGGCACGGCCTGTTTTTCTGAAAGCCCCGGTATATCGAGTATTTTCCCACTCAGATAGTCTTTTGTCTGGTATTTGGATATTTTCATCAGCTTTTTGGTTATATTGGCCATTCGTTCCAGCTGGGCCTGGATCTTTTTGATTTTTGGATAATTGGGGTCAGTTTCAGGCATATCCAGCAGTATGAGTTCAAAATATCCTGATATGCTCATCAAGGGTTGGTTCATTTCATGGCATACCGCACCGGAGAGTTCAAGAACAGCCTGAAGCCTGTCTTTTTCCCGGCTGATCTCTTCGGTTTCTTTTCTGTCGGTTACATCTGTCAGTACAGATATTTTCTGGTCCTCCATAAAACAGGACCGAAATTCAATGAATTTGGTTTCTCCATTTTTGCAGGTGATCTCAAATTCTCTTACATGGCTTGCCTCCCGGGTGGATATATCATTGTCCCAGGCTGCCATCACTTTTTTCCGGTATGCTTTGTCAGGGTAGGCTTTTTGAAACCACACCTTTTTGGAGGGAATATCGTCACGTGTATACCCGGTAATTTTTGTGAAAAAGGAATTTACATAAAGGTATCTGCCGTCATTGTCAACCAGGGAGATACCCTGGGGGGTGCTCTCCAGAATCATGGAAAGGGTTTCTCTTTCCTGTTTCAGGGTGTTTTTCACCCGTTCCTTCTTGTCTCTGATGCTGATGGTCTGCCAGGTGATATAGGCAGACAGGGCGAGTACGAAAAGAAGGACGGTGATGAATATGGTGTTCAGGTCGTCGAGGATGCCGCTGACTTCAGCCTGCACATCCTGCATATATATGCCGGTTCCCACAATCCATTCCCAGGGTGCAAACCCTTTGACATAGGAAAGTTTGGGCACAATTCTGTGGGGGGCATCTTTCCATTGCCAGTAATAGTTTACATAGCCCTCCCCGTGATTCATCACCGTTTCCACCATGGCCAGAAAGGGGTAACTGCCCCGGGGGTCAGTAAAACTGGTCAGGTCTGTGCCCTCCAGGTCCGGGCGGTAGGGGTGCATGACCATGAAAGGGTGCATATCAATAATCCAGAAATAATCTTTGGCTTCAGACCCGTACCGCATATACCGTATTTGTTCCATGGCCCTGGACTTTGCCTCTGCCATGGCCAATTCACCTGCAGCAACCTTCTGTTGGTATTCAGACAACAGGCTGACGGCACTGTCGGTAAGTGTCTGGATCATTTCTTTTTTCTGGTCCATCAGAGAGGTTTTCAAAGAGGGGATAAAGACAAAGAAGATGCTTAATGCAAATACCAGGAAAACAGACCATATGGGAACAATAATATTGAACGGCTCTCTGAAAAGTGTGGATTTCAGATGATGTATGGTAGTATTGGCCATATGCGTGATTGATGCAAACCATGTATCGGGGGTATTTTCAAATTTACCGGTAAACCGGGGGTGCCCGCCAGGAAAATGCCCCGATAGAAGAACCTGGCGGGTGAGAAATATTGCCTATGCGGTGGCTTTTTTTAAAAATCCATTCAACTGGGCCACGTGCAGTTTTTCTTCTTTGATGATGTGATCCAGTTTTTCATGGCCGTATTTGGGGGGGACAAGGTCCTTGAGGCCCAGATAAAAGAGGATGGATTCTTTTTCCAGGCCGATGGCCGTGGTTATGATCTCCTCCATGGTTTCTTCACCTGTAAAGGAGTCAGCAATATCCGGGTTGCCTTCCCCGCCATGGGAGTCTGCCATGGCCTTGAGATACATGGACAGTTCGTTTGCCGGATCAAATACGGTCTGCTGCTTTTCCGCATCTGATACTTCCTGGCGCATGGCCTCAAAGGTTTGTTTGTGCTTGTCTTCCATACTGGCCAGTTTTTCCAGAAATTTTTTGTTTGCAGGATCTTTCTGAAACCCGGCCGCTTTTCTGTAAAATCCGGCGCCGTTGGCCTCAATCTGGATGGCCATTTCAAACACTTCATTTAAATTAAAATCATAAGCCATGAGTTATCTCCTTATTTTATAAATCATTCTAATTTTATCAATCATTGTTCCGGTTCATTTCATAAGATACTTTTCCATGCCGTGTCAAGGACATCTTGTGATTGCCCGGGTCCATGGCATGGGCAATCACAAGATGTCCGGGATGTATCCTGCCGCTGTCGGCAGCCGTGGCCCTCCGCCTCTGTTCCGTTAAAAATAATTTCTCAGTTTCAGCTCAAAGGGGTGGGGGTGAAGAAAGGTCTGGGACTTGAGCCAGGGCTGGTCATATTTTAACACATAGTGTTTGATCAAAGTCAGCGGAACGATAAGCGGCACATACCCGTCCTTGTACTGGGAAAAACTGGACAGCAGCTCCTGTTTTTCATCCCTGGTCAAATCATTTTTAAAAAAACCCATTGCGTGCTGGAGCACATTGATGTTTTTTTTCGGGGTGGTTTTTAAATCCAAAGCCTTGAGCAGCAGTTTTTCATAGGCTTCGAACAGTTCAGCAGGGGACATCTGTTTTCCCTGGGCCACCAGCTTGCCCATCTGCCGGTAGATCTCCTGGCTGTGGGAGAGGATCAGCAGTTTGTTGTCTGTGTGAAATGCCACCAGCCCGCCCAGAGTGGGACGGTCATCCAGAAAATGGCGCCACCGCTGGAAGGAAAAGATGTTTTCAATAAAATGTTCCCGCAGCTTGGGATCATTGAGACGGCCCGCCTCTTCCACCGGTATTCTGGGAAAATGCCGGGTAAAGGCCCGGGCAAACAGGCCGGTGCCGTTGTTGCGCATCTTGCCGTCATCTCCGTACACCTTGATGCGGTAGAGGCCACTGCTTGGGGATTTGCTCTTGAAGATAAATCCGCACAGGTTTTCTTTTTCCAGAGCCGGCAGTTTTTTGTGTATCCAGACGTCCATCTGCTGTGTGTGATCTTCTCCAGTTTTCCGGGTGACCAGCCGGGGGGCTTCCGGTTCGCCCACCAGGCGCAGGGAATCTCTGGGGGTGGGCATGCCGCATTCCACTTCCGGGCATACCGGCACATATTCAGTGAACAATCCCAGGGTCTGGGTGAGAAACCGGTCATGGCTGTGACCCCCGTCATACCGGACAAGGTTGCCCAGCAGGCAGGAGCTGACGCCGATTTTTATGGGTGTTAGCACGGGATCCTCCTGATTCAGCGGTAAATCCTGTTGACTTTGTCTGTTCCAATATATAGATTCTGGGAAAGATTGACACCCATTTTTTACTAGAAAGGGTATTTTTTTAATGAAGTCCAGATATGACAGTTTTTTTGGAAACGGGGTTCTGGTGTTTGCAGGGGTTATGGTGACAGCCGTTATCTTTGCCTGCACCCCTAAAGAAAAATTGACATTTTCTGAAAAATTCTGGGAAAACCAGGTGAACCAGACCCGCACGGCCGATCTGTATGCCCGTAATGTTGATGACGGCCGGTATTTTGCCCCCTGGATGCCCATGCCGGACAAAAGTTTTCTGGATGTTTTGTGGTGGAAACTGTTTTCCAAAACCGATTATTCAAAAGCGGAGCAGGCTTTTTTACCGGCGGTCCTGCCGGATACGGCCCGGCGCCTGGCCCAGACCAAAGGGGATTTTATCCTCTGGTTAGGGCATAATACCTTTTTGATCCGCATCAATAATACATACTGGCTTACAGACCCGATTTTCTCCAAGCGGGCTCTGGTCCCTGCCAGGGTCACTCCGCCGGCCCTGACCATGGAAGCATTCAACCGCCTGGTACCAGAGGTGAACATCATTATATCCCATAATCACTATGATCATCTGGACCGGGCCACGATGAAGAAACTGCCGGCAGACACCCCGGTGTTTGTGCCCCTGGGTCTGAAAACCATGGTGGAGAAGATGGACAAACAGGTGGTGCATGAGATGGACTGGTGGGAAAAATACGACGTCGGCAGGGGCATCCGGCTTATCTGTCTGCCTGCCCAGCACTGGTCCCTGCGTATCACCCAGGGCCGAAACCGGTCCTTGTGGGCATCCTGGCTGCTGATCACCCCGGATGTGACCCTGTATTTTGGCGGGGATTCAGGGTATTTCAAGGGGTTCAATGAGATCGGCCGGCGGTTTCCCGGCATCGATTATGCATTTATGGCCACCACCGCCTATCATCCCCGGTGGTTCATGGCCTACAACCACATGAACATCGCCGAGGCGGTCCAGGGGTTTGCAGACCTGAATGCCCGGTATTTCATCCCCACCCAGTGGGGTACTTTCCATCTGGGGGATGAACCGGCCGGATATCCCGGCCTTGACCTGAACCGGTATATCGCAGACAACTACCTGGATGACGGCCGTTTCAAGATCATGGATATCGGACAGATTCTTGCCATAGATCAAAAAGTTTCCCAGAAAAAAGCTCTGATTAACAGCACTAAAAAGCTTTGAAATATGATTTACCATAAGCACTGGAAAAAGAAGTGAACGCCTTTGCAGTAAGGACATACAGCGGTTGTATATGGACAGATGGTGGGGCCAGATTCACCTCTTTCAAGCTGTATTCCGCAGTAACTTGGCTCAACCCTTTTTCAAATGAATGATCTAATCGCGCTACTTCGTACCATTTCCCAGGATATCTCTCCAGCTCAAATCCGGTAATCGGCTGGACAGACTCTGGCATACCC
This sequence comes from Desulfotignum sp., assembly GCA_011389715.1. Classification (GTDB taxonomy): domain Bacteria; phylum Desulfobacterota; class Desulfobacteria; order Desulfobacterales; family Desulfobacteraceae; genus Desulfotignum. Next base: position 25,173 of record JAABTU010000112.1, on the reverse strand, counting down.
AAGTAACCATTAAGGATAAATACACTGATTAGTAGAAATAATTTTCTCAAGGCGCTTTCCTAATATCTAAATTAGCGTTTTGCTAATAGACCCGCCAACAATTTAACAATAGAGATGTCCCAGGCAATAAAAATAACGGAGTAAATGAAAAAAGACAATTATATTGACGGAGATATTTTTGATCTATTCGTAGACACGGGCATTCATTTCATAAATTTCTTGACAAAAAGCCAAAAAAGCATTGATTTATAATATAAATTCTGTAGAGTTCTGTAAAAATATCTTTAGTATGCAAGGAGGAGGACTATGGTGCATAAATTGTTAAAAACAGGTCTGGTGTTCTTTTCGACAATATTGTTTTTCTTTTCAGCGAGTGCAGCCGATCAAGCTCCTTTTAATGCAGATGAGCTTGACAAATTTTTAAACGATTTACCTGAAATACCCGGAATGACGGCCAACACAAGTCAAAACATGGAGGCTCTCCGCCAGAACGGGACAATTGATCAGGGCTGGATGAAACAGCGGCAACAAGGGGCCGTGGACGTCATTCAAGAAAAAGGCTGGGATGAAGAACGCTTTTACTATATTTTTGGACATGTGATGATGGTGACTTCTCTGGAACATCTGAACCGCATGACCAAAAGTGTCGCTCCACAGATGGCGGAAGCCATGCAGGCACTACAAAACAACCCGAATATGACTGACGAAATGAAAAAGCAAATGATGCAACCGATGGGTCAAGGAATGGCCGGTGCGAATGAAGATCTCAAAAAAATGCGAGCGCAGGTAAAAAAAACAGTGCCACCATCCGAACGTAGACTGACGCAAAGCAGATACAGTGAAATCTGCTCGATTGTCGGTCTGCCGGAAAACATGCAAGAAACAATGCAACAGAACTAAATTAATGGTTGATTAATAGATTTTTTATTTCAACAAAAGAGGGGAGTATTTATGCAACCGTGTAAATTGTTATCTCTGATCCTTTGTGTTCTCTGGCTCGTCGTCACATCGGCCTGTGTACAAACGGGTGGGCCGACTGCCACAGTGACGTCAGGACAGGACAGCCCAACGATCAATGAAGTGCAGATGGAAGCCTACAATGGACCCAAGGCGCGCGTCGCAGTCGCGAAGTTCACCAATAAGAGCAGCAGAGATTCCGGGATGAGCGGATGGTTTTCACCAGCCATTGGGACCGGAATGGCGGATCAGCTGACCACTGCTCTCTTCAACACGAATCGTTTCATAGTGCTGGAACGAGAGTCTTTGAATAGTGTTTTGACTGAACAGAATTTGGGCGCTTCAGGACGGATCAAACAGGGCACAGAAGCGGCCATCGGCGAGATAGAGGGGGTTGAGCTGCTGATTGTCGGTGCCATCACGGAATTCTCCGGTAACAAAACGGGAGGTTCGGGTTCAGGATTACTGGATGCTGTCGGCTTAGGCGTGGTGAGTGATGTCGCCGGAGATTTCAAAAAAGCCCATATTGCCATCGATGTGCGTGTCATTGACGCACAAACGTCACGTATACTTGGCGCAACCAGTGTGGAAGGGGAGGCAACGGATGTGAATCTTGGCGGTGGTTTGAGCGGATCCACTTTTTCAGCAGGGTTGAGTGGATGGAAAAACACTCCGATGGAGAAAGCGGTACGGATTTGTATCAATAAGGCTGCGCAGTTCATTGCTTCGAAAACTCCTCAACAGTATTACCGCCATGGTCAGGGGGCAGCAAGTGTCACGAATACAACAACTCAAGAAACGGTCTCTAAGCAGACCCAAGACTTCAGTAAAGCTACAATCCGAGAAGTACAAGACAAGTTGAACGCACTCGGCTATGACGTAGGTGTTGCGGATGGGATCATGGGATCAAATACGAGCCGTGGGATTCGCGATTTTCAGTGGCAGTATAAATTGAATGAAACAGGTAAAATTGATCAGGAAACGTTAAATAAAATCAGGGAAGTCACCAACCAATAGTGCTTTGGGAAGGGTTTGTCAATAAAGGCCGCATTTTCAGCAATAGAACTGGATGTGCGGCCTTTATTATTTCGGGCAGCCCGGAAAAAACAAAAGGAAAGGAATCTATCATGCGCATATTCCGCGATTTGATTTTGTGCATCGTCGCTGCAATGTTTGCTGTACCATTTTTGTCAGCAAGCGGTTATTGCGAGTGCAAACCAGAAGTTTATATCCAACTGACGCAGAAATTCAGTGGAGACCTCCCAGAATTTTCCCGTGAACTTGCCCGACTCTATACCCCGGATGTGTCCGCAGGTCCCCGGAAAATTGCCGATACGCCAATCGTATACACTGCGGCTCCAGGAATTTTTCAGCTTGAGATCGAATGGTATTATGAGGAGCTGTTGCACGATATGGAAGTAGTTATGAACCTTACCCTTGAAGGGGACAGTGTTTTCAGAGATGTGACTACATTCAATACCAAAAATGACGTCAGCTCTGAACTTAAATCCATTCATGCAATGACGCATAGCATGGCGGCTATTCTTGCCACTAAGTTAGCCGTGACCAGTGCTGAAGCCACCACGGATAAATACGTTATTGATGCGGATAGTCCTGAGAACATCACTATTTATGTAGACAAGCTGAAGTCGAATAGCCGAACCCTCCCCACCGAGGAGCGGTCCAGCTTTTATTGTCTGGGGCTGCGATTGAAAGACCAGGTCCGCAAAACCGAAGAGATAGTGGTATCGGAAAAGGAGATCATGGCCGATACCGGTCACAAATTTGGTATGGCTGGGTGGAATAAAAGCTGTAATTCCGTGGATTCCGATCCCTGTGCCAGGCCAGTAGCAACGCCGCAGTTGAGAATGATCTCGGCATTTGGATACCAGAGATCTGCCGCGGAAGGGCAGGTCAAGATTAAAGATCCACCCAAGATCACCTTGCGCTGCCCGGTCCGAATACAGGGAGGGCCGGTCGTTCCGGTGGTTCCCGGCGAGGAGAAAGAGATTCTCTTCAAAGTGGTCGATTTTAAGGACCAGGGTCTGGGACCGGTGGATGTCAGCGATTTTGAGCTTCATCCGGAATCGTTTGGGGAACTCTCCGTGGGGAAATTTGAAGCCCTATCCTCCGAACCCTCCAGTGCCCCGAAGGCCGGTGACGTCAGGGGGATTAAAGTCACAGCAGCCGATCAGGCTCAGGGTATGGCGGATGTTGTCTGTAAGATTTGTGAAGATACCCCGGAAGATCTGTTGGGTGAAGATGAAAACGGAAAGCCACTCTATTACTCACCTGAGGAAATGCTTGGGTTCCGTCAAATCAGCGTTCTTCCTGAAATCAAAGTCTCCGTTATCGGAGAAATCGATATTCATAAGGACCTGAACATCATCGCACATAGGAAGAATTCCTACCAACAGACCCGCGAGACGGAAACAGGAAGGGAAACGATGGAACTAACCTTCAAAGCCCAGTTTCTGGAGAGAGAGGAAGCACTGGTCGAACAGCCGGAAATAGGGTTTCGTGGATCGCGGATAACCTATTTGGGAGAGGCGTCCAATGTGTCTGTCGATCTGAGTACAAAGACTCCTCGAAAAACAGAAAAACATGTCAACGGATGGTTTGAAAATTCGGAATGCGGTCGTGTAACCTACAATTATTTACCCAAAAACGAAGAGCATAAACTCAGCCTCATGCGGCCGAATACTGAACTGAAAGTTTATTACCATCACTTTATTCCTGCACCGGACAGTGCACTTAAAGTGCATCCAATAGAAGGCCTTTCATTCAATAACCTGGAAAAGGGCAAGGCGACATTCAATTATGAGATAAATATCCGCGTCAACCAGATGGAAACAGACGATTCGTGCGGGGTCAGCTATTCAACTTTGCCTATGCCGAAAATGGAGTTTCCGCTGCATCTGGACCAGTATCTGTTTCCGGTTCCTTTGTTAACCATGATCAGCAACGGATGCTATGGGCTGGGTCGCGATTTCGAGCTTATGAATAAGAATAAATACAGCCAGCTGTTCCGCAAGCTGAATGAAGCGGGCACAGAATTTGACGAATACCGGATGGAAAGGGATATTTCCCTCAATCCGGGGATGAAAGCGGATTGCTGGGAATACGACAATCCGGATCTGGAATATTCCGGAGGAGTCGATGCCTATATGTATATCGAGTCTCGGGCGGAAATTCTGCGCGGCAGTTTCGATCTCAAACGGCGCAAAAGCAATGCCGAAATCACCTTGGAAAAAGAGACCCCGGCCTATCTTGAATACGCAATGCCGGATATTCCGGATGTTCCGGATATTCCTTCCGGTGTCAATCAGCATAGTGACGATGGCGATGACCTGCCACAGGCCTTGCAGGAAGATCTGCCGCAGGCGCTGCCTGATGATTTTTCTCAGGATCAACCAGCGACGCAAGAAGGGTCAGAAGAACCCTTTCTGTTTTTGTACGACAAAGATGGCAGGCCCGTTTCACCAGAAGAATTTTTGGAAAATTTATAAAAAAGCGATATCGGCGCAACTGATAATTGCCCACAGCGGCACTGTGCTTTTTAATTTCAATAAAACCCTTTTTGAAAGCGTGTGGTGTGTTTCAGTAACCGGTCATTTCCAGGTATCCCATACCCTGGACACCTGGGCTGGAAAAGCGCATGGCCCCTTCCCAGTATGCAAAGGCATGGGTATGTTCCTGGTTGTCAATCACCGGTGAGACCGACAGGTTCAGGTCGTGGTCCGGTATGCGGATCTGCCACTGGACCGGATAGCGTTTGCCGGTTTCCGGGCTTTTCCAGCGGGCCTTGGGGGTGAGGGTAAAATCTGTTTCCGACAGGATCACATAGGTGCCGTCGGCAAAGGAGATGCTCCCGAATCCAAATCCGTTGGATGTGCCGTCCGCTTTTCTGATCCGGCAGACCATCAGGTCCCGGCCGTCATCCAGGTGGGCGGAAAACCAGTCCCATCCCTGGACATCCTTTCCCAACACCGTGGTGCTCCACTCATGGTCAAACCAGGAGTTGCCGGTCACCTGGAACCGGTTTCCACCGAAAGTGATGAAGCCCTGGGTGTACAGCCGGGGCAGGGAAAAGTAGAAAGAGGCATTGCCGGCTCCGGGTCCTTTTTGGGAAAATCCCTCCTCCCCCTGAAGAATGGGGGGCTTTTCCTGTGTCAGGGTCAAAGACAGGGAGATGTCATCAGACAGGGCATCCAGGGCCAGGTGTGATCCGGTTTCTTTGACCTGCCAGTTGTCGATCCATACCGTGAAAGGCTGGGCCAGGCTGCCGGCAATGCCCAGACTTCCGCGGTTCATGCGAAAAAAGGTATGAAACGCCTTGTTTCGGGTGTCCGTGATGGCAAAGTGGGCAAAATATAGCTGCCGGGTCCGCCATTGGGAATCCCCTGTTATCGGTCCACAGGACAGGGCCTGACGAAAAAAGGTGAGCTGATAACCAAAATGCCGTCCCTGGGAGTTGGTCAGGTTGCCGGTGTAATACCACCACTCGGTGCGGAAATTTTCATGGGGACCGGCATCCTCCGGGAAAACCAGGGGTTTGGGGCTGGTGACCGTTTCATAGCAGTCAATGCCCTGGTTATCGGAAAGCGCCTTTGCAATGTCGATGCGGTCTGTTTTTTCCGGGGGGGTACAGCCCCACAAAAACAGCGCCTGAAAAATCACGGCCAGGCAAAAGGATATGAAACAAAGATACCGCATAATCACTCCATGTGCAGGGCGGTGGGTATGTGGGTTCTGCCGGCAGCCAGGGCCGGAAATATGCCGGCAGCCAGGGCTGCCGCAGATGACAGGGCAATGGCCTGGAAAAACACACCAGGGCCGAGGACCATGTCATAGGTCCATCCGAATGCACGCTGGTTGATGATATGGATCAAAACCCAGGACAGGGCCGTGCCCAGGGGGATGGCCATGATCCCGGAGATCAGGCCGTAGAAAAAACATTCATGGAGCAGCAGCTGTCTGACCTGGCCGGTCAATGTGCCGCAGGCCCGCAGGATACCGATTTCTCTGGTCCGTTCCAGCAGCAGAGCCATGACTGCGTTCAAAATACCGGTGAGGGCCACAATTGCGGTCAGCACCTGGAGCGCGGAGGTGATGATAAAGGTGTTGTCAAACACCGCCAGGATGCTTTTTTTAATAGCGGTTCCGGATCTGATCTCTATCATGGCTTTTGGGTCAAGCATATGGCGGATGGTATCCATCACGGGTTCTGCCGGGGTGCCGGATGCCAGAAACAGCTGCAGGGCCGTGATGTCATCATGTCCCCAGAAATGTGCCATGGTATCTGGAGATACCACCACCCGGCCGCCCCCCATGAAAAAATCGCGGAAAATCCCGGCCACTTTAAAGGGTACCGGTCCTTTTTGGGTTTCCAGAACAGCAGCAGCTCCCTGCCGGGGCATCACATTATGCTGCCGGGCAAATATCTCCGATACAAAGATCCATCCCTCTTCCAGCAGCGTATTCAGCTCCTCTTCCGGTGCTGCTGTCCAGGACCAGCGCTTGACCGACTGGTCCGACTGGTAGGAAAACAGGTGCACCTTTCCGGAAGCACGGGAAAATACCGGGTGGATATTGTAGGCAGACAAGGAGGTTACCTGGGGCAGGTGCCGGATTTTGTCCACCAGGTCCGGATCCAGGGACCGGGCAAGCAGATCAGCGGATGACACATGGATATCGCCGCCAATATGGTCATCCACCCACTGGATGATGGAGAGCCTGAAACTGCCTGTCATTACCTCAATGCCGATGTAGACCGAGGTGACCACCATAAGCGATGCCATGAGCACGCTGGTCTGGCGCAGGGACCGGGTGATGTTTCTCAGGGCCATTTTGACCATCATCCCCAATGCGCCCATGCCTGCAGCCAGCAATATTCTGACGAAGATGCGGATGAGCTGCGGGGTCATCAGGGCCGCACCGAAAAAAATCATGAACAGCCCGGTAAAATCAGATCCGGCATGGGTGGGGGCGGTGCGCATCAGCAGACCTGCTGCGGCCAAGATGAGCAGGCCGCAAATGAACAGTCCGGGAACCACCCGGTTGAATCCCTTTTCAGACACAGTGCGGTGCATGAGGCTGACAGGCCGGGTCCCGGCAGCGGAAAGGGCCGGGAAAAAACCGGATACAAAAGCGGCAAGGATGCCGGCCAGCAGTCCCTTGGCAATAGTGAATCCGGCAATATGGGTCTGGCTGACGGTCAGGGTGAAATACATCTCTGATACGGTGGCAACCACCGCCTGAACCGCCCCGTTGCCCAGCAGTATACCCAGCAGGACACCGAAAACAGACCCGATCAAGGCATACACCATGACCTCGGCCATCACCGTGAAAAAGATATTGGACCGGGTGGCACCGATGGCCCGCAAAATGCCATGGAGCCTGTGCCGCCGGGTCACTGAAAAAGACACGGTGTTGTAGATGAGAAATATGCCCATGAACAGGGCCAGCATGGAAAAGGCGGTCAGACTGGTTTCAAAGGATTGGGACAGCCCGCGCACCGCAAGGTTTTGCTGATCGGTTTCAACCAGGAACAGGTCTTCTCCGATAAGGTCCTGGATCTTTTCTGCTGGGCCATCCCCATCCAGGATCAGATCGATGCGGTTGATATGGTCCTCCATTTCAAGGATCACCTGGGCCAGGGAGATATCGGTGATTACAAGTCCCTCCAGCATCCGGCCGGCGGAACTGTTTTCACTGTCCAGAAATCCGGCAATAGTTACGGGTGTCCTGCGGCTGCCCAAGAAGATGTCCAGGGGGCTGCCGATATCCAGATTGTATTGCCGTGCAAGGCTCCGGGAGATGAGCACACCGTCGGACCCGGTCATGATACCGGACAGGTCCTGTTTTCCCGGCGAAATATGCAGATTCCTGAAATGGGTTTCAGAAAACGGATCCACCCCCATGAGGGTGAGGATCCGGTCTCCAAGTTGAGACACTTTTACATGCCGGGATATCACAGGAGCAGACCGGTGGATGCCCAGATCTTTTCTTATATCGGTAAACAGATCCTGGGGAATCCTAAGACCGGTGCCCGTAATCTGGTGGGTGGACCGGGAAACCAGTTCCCGGGTGGACAGTTCAAAGGATTTTTCCACCGATGTTTTTGCAATGTCAATGGCCACCACCCCGGCCACCCCCATGGCAATGCCGAAAATCAGAAGCAGGGTCCGTACCAGGTGCCGGCGGCTGTGGCGCAGGCAGACCAGAATCAGGGGGTAATTACCCATGGGTGGCAGGGTCCATGGGGGTCAGGATCCCGCTGCCCACGGAAAAGATCTGGTCTGCCCAGGCTGCGGCATCCGGGCTGTGGGTCACCATGACCAGGGTTTTGTTTTTTTTGCGGGCCAGTCCGGATATCATCTCCATGATCTTTGCGCCGGTTTCCTGGTCCAGGTTGCCTGTGGGTTCGTCAGCCAGCACCAGATCCGGCTCATTCACCAGTGCCCGGACAATGGCCACCCGCTGCTGTTCCCCGCCGGACAGGGTCTCGGGAAAATCATGGCGCCGGTCCCGGAGCCCGGCCTGATCCAGAAGGGCTTCGGCCCGGCGGCGGCAGATTTTTTGCGGCACCTTGTCCAGTTCTGCAATCAGGGTGACATTTTCCAGGACTGTCAGCACGGGAATCAGGTTGAAAAACTGGTAGATAAACCCGATATGTCGCCTTCTGAACAGGGTCCTGGCGGTATCGTTCATGGTGGAAATACAGTGGTCCCCCACCTGAATGAATCCTTTGTCCGGCAGGTCGATACCGGAGATGAGGTTCAAAAGAGAACTTTTCCCCACCCCGCTTTTGCCCACAATGACGCTTGTTCTGCCGGAGGGAAACCGGGCCGATGCCCTGCGGAATATAACCCGGCGGCTGCCGTTGTCATCAAAGGATTTTTCAATGTCCGACATATGAATCTCCAAAAATCCTCCCCGAAAATACGGTTGCAATATGTCAATAAAAAAAGGGCAGCTCCATCATTAAGAAGCGCTGCCCCATAGTATGCAGATTTAACCGGCTACGTCAATCCCGGGTTACTGCCAAGATTTTTGTCGGGTGTTTCACATCCAAAAATTTTTAATGGGCGTGGACCTGATCGTGGGTCTGGATCATCCGTCTCAGGGCCACTATACCGTTGATTCCCAGCAGGATTGTCAGAACCACTGCGCCTGTCAGTTGAAGGACATGGGGAATGACCTCGGATGCCTGGCCCACCAGAACCGTGGGTGAAAGGTGCATGAATGCATATATCCAGTCCACAAAAAATCCCATGGCCAGAGAGCAGACAGCAATCATGGACAGATAGATTTCCAGTGCCCGGGTGTTGAAAATGTTTTTTACAATATTGATGGTGGCGGCATTGGTGGCCGGACCTGCCAGCAGAAACACCAGGGCCGCTCCGGGATTGAGCCCCTTGAGGATGAGGGCGGCCGCAATGGGGGTGGAGGAGGTGGCACATACATACATGGGAATGCCGGCACCCAGCATGACCAGCATGGATAAAAATGTGTGTTCATTGGCCCAGGCCGTCAGATCTTCCGGGAAAAAAAAGGTGATGGCCCCGGCAATGAGCATGCCGATGACAAAAGGCCGGGCAATGTCGGAGAGCAGTTCCCCGAAAGCGTAAGTTACTCCCTTTTTGAGCCGCTGCAAAAGCGGTATTTTGAAAGGTTCCTGTGCAACTGCACAGGTTTCGGCAGCACAGCCTCACCCGCCGGGTTTTTTTATCAGATCTGTCTTTGTTTTGTCAGGGGTTTCACTGCCGAAAAAATTTTGCGCAATTCCTGTGGATACTGCGGTGATAAACCCTGCCACCGGGCGGAGAACGGTCATGACCGGGTCCAGCATGGCCCAGGAAATCGCGATGGAATCCACACCGGATTCCGGGGTGGCGATCATGAAAGACAGGGCCGCCCCGCTGTTGGCCCCCTGTTTTTTCAGGCTGGCCGCCACCGGCACCACCCCGCAGGAACACAAGGGCAGGGGAATGCCGAAAACGGCGGACAAAAACACCGGCCTGATTTTTCCGGTGCCCAGATGGCGCTTGATCTGGTCAGCCTTGAAAAACACGTACAGCAGTCCGGCAATGAAAAAGCCGAACAGCATAAAGATGGCCACATCCAGGTAAAGGTCCCAGGATACGGCCAGAATGTCATATACAATATCTACTGTTTTTTCCATAACATGAAATTGCCTGGTACATGTGTAGGGGGTTATCATATGAATAATTGTTCATATGATAAATACATATGTTGGCCATGTCAAGTGAACAATCAGGCAGATTCATGGAATCGCATCTGATCGTTCAGGCGCCCGGGTGTTTCATATTTTATATTTTTTAACCAGCTGGGTAAGACGTTCTGCAAGCTGGGAGAGTTCTTCTGCCGATTTTCTGACATGCTCGCTGCTGTCTTTGACCTCCAGAGATCTTTCCTTGACCTGACCAACATCCTGGCTCATTTTTGAAGTCATCTGATTGCTGTTGGCCACTTTGTTATTAATTTCAGAAATACCCTGGGAAGCCTGGGTGACATTGTTGACAATTTCATTGGTGGTGATGGACTGCTCCTCAACAGCAGTCACGATGCCATTGACTATTTCATTTACATCCCCGATGATCTGACTTATTTCATTGATCTCTTTTACGGTAATGGTGGTTTTTGACTGAATACCGTCGATTGCTTCTTTGATTTTGCTGGTCGCCTGGGCAGTCCCCTGGGCCAGATCCTTGATTTCATTGGCAACAACCACAAATCCTTTGCCGGCTTCTCCTGCCCGGGCTGCTTCAATGGTTGCATTCAGTGCCAGCAGGTGGGTCTGTTCAGAAATATTGGTAATGGTCTCGGTGATTGAACCTATCGCTTTTGCTGCATTTCCTAATTCCATAATGCTTTCATGGGAACGATTGGCAATGGTCACAGCGCTTTGGGTTGTTTGACGTGCCCTGGCACTGTTTTCCGCAATTTCCTTAATGGTTGCTCCCATCTCTTCAGAAGCGGATGCAATGGTATCCAGGTTAACGGTCGATTCCTCCATGGCCGCAGAAACCGAAACCATGTTGTCCGATACCTCACCGGCATTGCCGGCGGCATCATTGGCGATGCCGGTTGTGGTTTCAGCATTGCTGACCATCTGGTCTGATATGGCGGCAAGCTGTGTTGATGCAGCGGAAAGAGATTCTGAGGATCTGATGATGTCTTCCAGCATCTGTTTGCCCTTGTTGACCATTATTCCCAATGAGTGGGTGAGCTTTCCGATGGCATCATCAATATCTGAAGAAAAGGTGATGGTGTAATCGCCTTCCCCCACTTTGATGGCTTTGTCTGCAAGCTCTTTCAGAGGTCGGTTGATTGAACGGACCAAAAAGACAGTGACTATCACGCCTGCCAGGATAACAAGTAACCCGACCAGAAGATTGTTGCGCAGCATCTGCACATCAAGCCCGGCAACGATATCCTTTTTGTTCATACCCACCGCCAGCGTGACCCCCCATTCATCAATATATTTTTTCCGGGCGATTTTGTCCTCTCCTTTGAACCGGTATGCGATCATACCGTCAGCCCCTTTGAATTCCGGCACGATTTCAAAAACATTGTCAGACGGGGACAAGGTGGGATGGATCACCAGAGAGCCTTCATCTGTATAAAGAAAAAAGTATCCCGGCCCGATTTTTGTTTCTGAAACAAGTGTGCGTACCTGGTCTGAAAGCATTAACTGGCCCACATAAACCGCACCGATGATTTGGCCTTCGGAATTTTTGAGGGGTTTGTAGGCGGTCAGGTACCAGTCATTGACCACAAAAGCTTTTCCCCTGAATACCTGCCCATTCATAATGGTCTGGTATACAGGGCTGGTGGAGGGGATATAGGTGCCTATGGCGCGTTCGTCATCGGTTTTCCGTACATTGGTGGATATGCGCAGCAGTTTGTCGTCGACCAGCTGAAATATGGTGGCAGTGGCATCCGTTATTTCCATAATTTGGTCAACGATGGTGTTGTCATCGTTGAGATAGAGCAATCCTGCCTGGAGTTTGGGTATTTTTCTGGTGCTTGTTTCTCCGGAAATCTGGTGGACCAGGGTTGTTTCTGTCATTCTGAAATCATCTAGAAACAGTTTGCCGTTGGCGGCGATCTGCCTTTCAAGCAGCAATAGATCACCGTCCAATTTTTTCCTTATGTTCTGGTCGATTGCAGCCAGAGAATTGTACAGACTTTGGTGAATATCTTTTATTGCGCCTTCTCCCAAGGTATACAAGCCCTGTTTTGACATGCGTACTGCGTTGCCCGACGTGATAAGAATGGAAACAACCACCACCAAAATCATGGAAAAAAACAGTTTGGTGGTAAATTTGGCATTTTTGATTTTTTTATACATATTGATTTTCCAGTGATCTTTGTTTGATATTGAAGCTTGTCAGGATATGTTAAATTTTCCTGAAAATTAGAAAAGACTTATATCTGTATCATGAAATTTGATAATAAGCCACTTTTTTGTACGACTTGCAGGAAAATTGGTTATGCCACGGCCCTTATCTGAATGATCTGGGCCATGATGCTGACGCTGATTTCCGCCGGGGTCTGGGCGCCTATGGAAAGGCCCACGGGCGAATAGACCGCATTCAAAGCATCTCGGGAAACCCCTTTCTTCTGGAGATTGGCATAGGTCTTGTCCCGCTTGGTCCGGGAGCCGATCATGCCGATATAGGCGGGATGGGTGCGTAAGGCCCCTTCCAGAACCGTTTGGTCATGGAGGTGGCCCCGGGTGAGAATGACGATATAGGCGTGGTCATCAATGGTCAGGCCGTCAAAGGCTGCGGCAAAATCTGTTACCACCCGGACCGACCGGGCATGGGGAAAGCGCTTCTGGTTGGCAAATTCCTCCCGGTCATCAATTACCACCGTGGAAAAGCCTGTCAGATGCGCCATTTGTGCCAGCTGGAACCCCACATGTCCGGCACCGAAAATGAGGATGGTGTCAGCCAAAACCATGGGCTGGAGAATGAATTCTTCCAGGCCCGCAGAATGGATGATGGGAAAACTGCCGGAAAACCGGTTGTCACAGATCTCATCCAGCAGGGGTTTGGGGATGACACAAGGCCCTGTCACCGTAGCATCAAATGCCACCAGACTTTTCTGCACAGTGAAATCTCCCTGGCTGGTGCCCAAAATTTTCGAAACCAGCACCCCTTTTTTGCCTGATTGTTCCAGTTTCACCAGGGCCTGGTATACGGCAATCAGTTCCTGTCCAGGCACAAGGGTTTCCATGAGTACGGTGAGGCTGCCGCCGCAGACCATGTCCAGGCCATCTTTCAGCTCCTGGTTCAGGGTGAAGGACTGGATACGGCAGGTATTTTTGGGAATAAGATCCAGGCAGGTGTCCATGACCCGGGCTTCCACCAACCCCCCGCCGATGGTGCCCAAAATGGTGCGGTCCGGCAGAACGATCATGCGGGATCCTGATGTTCTGGGGGTGGAACCTTTATGGCTGATGATGGCTGCCAGGGCAAAGGGGTCGCCTTTTTTCAGGCAGTCCAGTATATGCTGGTTTGAAAGTTCCATGTTTTATTTTCCAAAACTGCATTGCGGATACCGGCAGGTTTTGCAGGCGGTGCAGAATCCCCCGTGCCCCATATGGATGATATCCTTGTGGGTGACGGTTTCTCCGGCCAGCAGCCGGGGTACCACCAGATCGAAAATAGAGGCTTGGTAATACATGACACATCCGGGCAAACCTATCACCGGTACCTCTTTAATATAAGCCAGCAGAAACATGGCGCCGGGCAGAACCGGTGCCCCGTAAAACACCACCTCACCGCCGGCTTTCCTGATGGCGGCCGGGGTCAGGTCATCAGGATCCACAGACATGCCCCCGGTGACAGCGATAAACTTTGCCCCGCTGTCCACAAAATCTTTGATGGCTGCCACGGTCATGTCCATGTCATCGGAAACAATCTTTTTGTCCATGATCCGGGAGCCCAGGGCTTCAAATTTTTTCTGGACAACAGGACCGAAACCGTCCCTGATTCTTCCGGAAAACACTTCCGATCCGGTGACCACCAGCCCTACATCCACCCGGACAAAGGGTGTGATATCAATGATGGGAAAAAATTCTTTACACACTTTTTCCGCTGCAATGACATGGGTTTCATCAATGGACAGCGGTATCACCCGGGTGCCGGCCAGTTCCTGCCCCTGTTCCACGGTCTGGTTGGTGTGCATGGTCGCACAGATGACTTCGGGTATGCTGTTAAGCTGTGCCAGGCCTTCCACCTCTATCTTGAGCAGGCCAAAGGTTTTTGCGGTAAAACCCACCTTGCCCTCTTTGGGATCGGAAAACAGGATGTTTTTTCCAGCAACGGCCCGGGCAATGCGCTGCGCAGCATTGTTCTCATGGATTTCGCCGTTGAGGCAGGCCACATATACATGCTGCTTGCCCAGATCCAGCAGCTGGTCCACATCTGCCTCGGTGATGATATGGCCTTTTCTGAAGGCCGGCCCTTTAAACAGATCCGGAACGATCCTGGTAATATCATGGAGCAGCATTTTTCCCACAGCATCCCTCACAGGCAGGGTCTGCATACGGTCTTTTTCATAAAATTTCAAGGATGGTTCTCCTTTATCATACCGGCCGACACATCCGGCATGGGGCATGGATTCAGCAAATCGCCCTGTCCAGAAGGCAGCCAGTGATATAACCTGTTTTACAACACGTTATTTTCACAGGCATTAACGGTAATGTCAATCATTTTCATCTGTGCTGAATATTTGTCATAAGTCTATCAGTTTTTCAATCGTTCCATGAAATGTCCTGGTCCCAAGCCCGCCCCTGGAGGTGTGCTGTGACCGGCCCGAGATCCTGCGTGGGCCTTATCCCATCAGCACAACCATACAGCGCACCATCCCCTCCGGTTAAAAGTTAGATATTCCAGCATATCTGGCCCGGCCCCCTCCGGCTCTGACGGTCCTGTCACAGCACACCTCCAGGGGCTCCCTGCCAAGGTCCTTGTAATACACAATCCATTACCCAGATCAGTACCATGTGTGTAAAATCGCATCCAAAGCTGCCGTTGTATAAAAATCTTCGGCCCAGCTCCATAATACAGTGTCATGCAGCCTCAGCGGCCAGTGTCGGGCGGTTCCTGTAGGTCGAAGCCCATTCTGACCTGTTTGTTACAGGGTGTTGGGCATGCGAAGCGTTAAGAACGGCAAACTGTCCGAGGACATACCTGCCCGCAGTTTTTGCCGTTTAGCGCAGCCATGCCCTACACCATGTCAAACAGGGAAGACGGGTGAGACCCACAGGGACCGCCCGGCACGGGTCATGGACTCACAGGCACCGTCTGCAACAGCTCTGGACAATGCCTTGTTTCCTCCCTGATATCCTTGATGACGCCGCCACAATCGGGCATGCTCAAAATACCGGATACCGGATCTGCCGATAGGGCCATCGCATGTAACCACATCCTATTCAGCTGCTTGATGCCCGCCCCCTGCGGGTAGCGGTGTGACCGGCCCGAGATTGGCATCTGACGGTCCTGTCACACGGCACCCGCAGGGGGCTATGTCAATATCGGTGATGCCGCATCTCCATGCGATTGCCCTGGAGCTGCCGGTCTCAGGTCTTGCACTTGTCGAGATGATGGGGTATCAAGGAAAGAATAGATAAAGGGCATGAGAACATGACAGATCACAACACGATTGCATGGCAGGTAACCCGTTTTGATGCGCTGGATGCAAACCAGCTGTATGAACTGCTCAAACTTCGGGTGGATGTGTTTGTGGTGGAACAGGCCTGTGCATATCCGGAACTGGATGGCAAAGATGTGCTGGCAGATACCCTGCATCTCACCGGCCGGGCCAGGGACGGCGGCCTGGCTGCCTATGCCCGGATACTGGCGCCTGGTGTCCGGTTTTCCAACATCAGTTTCGGCCGGGTGGTGGTGGCGCCCTGTTACAGGAAAACCGGACTGGGCCATGCGCTCGTGAAAAAGATCCTGGATGAAGCCGGCCGGGTATGGCCGGGCAGGGGCATCACCATCGGTGCCCAGACCTATCTGGTTGATTTTTATCGCTGCCACGGGTTTGTCCCTGTGTCCGCCCCTTATCTGGAAGATGGGATTGCCCACATTGACATGACCAGAAATCAGGCTTAGATTATCAAAGGTACGTTGGTTCCCACCTTTAACCAGGGAGATCAAAATGACATCTTTGCTGTTTTCACCCTTTACCATCAAAGAGATTACCTGCAGGAACCGCATCGGTGTGGCACCCATGACCCGAATGTCGGCATCCGGAGACAGCATCCCCAGAGAGGATGTGCTGCAGTTTTTAATCACCCGGGCAAAGAACGGCGCCGGTATGGTCTACACCGAAGCCATTGTGACCGATTATGAAAGTGCACAGGGCTATCCCGGCCAGGCCAGGATATTGAACCAGAACCAGGTGGATGCCTGGAAAAATGTGACAGATCAGATCCGCAGTAACGGGGCTGTATCTGTGTGTCAGGTATTTCACTGCGGCCGCATGGCTTATGATGGGATCAATCCGGCCAACCGGGTAATTGCCCCCAGCCCGGTGGCGCCGATGCAGGAAAATCCCATGACCGGTGCACCATATCCGGTGCCGGAGCAGATGAGCCGGTTTGATATGGACCATGTGATCAACGGATTTGTGGAAACCGCAAAAGGGGTTTTGGCAGCCGGGTTTGACGGCCTGGAACTGCATTGTGCCCACGGGTATCTGCTCAGCCAGTTTCTGTCCACCTACGCCAACCGGAGAACTGATGCCTACGGGGGGTCCATGGAAAACCGGTACCGGTTTGTCCATGAGGTGATCCAGGCGGTACGGCCGCATATTCCTGACGACCGTCTTCTGCTGGTGCGGGTTTCCAACTGGGGCATTGCTGATATGGAAGTCTCTTTGTTTTCCGATGCTGCAGAATGGCAGAAAATGATCCAGCTGTTTTCACAGGAGTCCATTGATGCGATTTCCGTCTCCACCTATGATTTTTCCCAGCCCGCGTTCGGTACTGACAAAACCATGGCAGGCCTTACCAGGGATGCCACAGACCTGCCCCTGTTTATCTGCGGAAAAATTTTTGACAAAAAAACAGCAGACCAGGCTTTGCAGGATGCAGATCTGGTACTGTCCGGCAAATCCATGCTTTTGAATCCAGACCTGGTATCGGATATTGTTGCAGACCGGGAACTGGCGCTGTATGGATCTGAAGAGGCAGGGGTTGCCTATACAGCAACGCCGCTGCCATGATATCGGCATGTATGGGGTAAGGCTTGCGTCAATGGCATTATCTGTGCAGTCATGGGGTTCACAAAGGCTGTGGTAGATAACGCCAATAACACAAGCCTGATGACCCGTTTTTCAGAAACCATACACAAAAACTTGATCATCGGGTATAAAAAAATAACCGGAAAAGACCAGGGAGGATTTTTATGGACTTAGATGCATACCGCGCAGCAATTTCCGATGCCATCCAGAGTGAGATTGATGCAAAAAATTTTTACGAACAGGTTTCCCAGCGGATCAAAGACAACTACCTCAAAGGCGTGTTTGCAGGTTTTGCCAAAGAAGAAGCCAGGCATGAACAGATCCTTACCGATATATTGAACCAGAAAAAAGTGGATGCCGGGTATTTTGACTGTGATAAGGATTTCCATGTGTCGGAAACCATTGAGATGCCGGAAGTCACAGCAGATATGGACCTTAAGAATGCCATCGGCCTGGCTATGAAAAACGAGGAAATCGCCATGAAAAAATATACCGGACTGGCGGAAAACTGCACTGATCCCGGGTTGAAAGCCATTTTCATGGACCTGGCAGCCATGGAAAGGGGCCACAAACATATGATGGAAGAAAAATTTGTGGACGTTGCCTATCCTGAGGTGTGGTAACTCTGCCCGGGGCTGTAGATGTGGTAAAACCGTCGGGGCTGTCAGGACAGGGGCAGTTTGACAAAAAAGGCTGTGCCGCTGCCTGGTATGGCGTTTACCCCCAGTTCGCCGCCATGGTTTTCCGTGATGATGAAATATGAGACAGACAGCCCGAGCCCTGTGCCGATGCCCACCTCCTTGGTGGTAAAAAAGGGCTCAAATATCCGTTTCCTGACATCTTTGGGGATGCCAGGACCGTTGTCACGGATCTCCACCCCTGCCATGTTGTCTTCCAGAAAGTAGCGTATTTCAAACCTGGGCTGAGGGGTCCGGGCATCGGTCATGGCCTCTACCCCGTTTTTCAGGATATTGAAAAACACCTGTTGAATTTTTGTCTTTTCACAGGGTACCGGCGGCAGTTCTGCATCCTTTCTGTTAACAATTTCAACAGCCAGAATGTCATACTGCTTTTTCAGGTTGAAATCGTTTTTTACAAGATCCAGGGTGGCATCCATCATTTCCGAGAGCAGATGGCTGGACCGCCGGCTGTCGCTTTTCCGGCTGAAAGACAGCATGTTCTGCACAATGGCTGCAGCCCGCTTTCCCACGGCAATGGCCTGGTCCATGAGATCAAAAATCTGTCGGTCTGCCATGTAGGCAGCAATTTTATCCAGGTCAAGGCCATGCTTTCCGGCTGTTTCAAGGTTGGCAGGCAGGGGCCTGGACAGCCGGTTCTGGATCACCTGGATTATCTGGAGCATGCCGGCCAAAGGATTGTTGATTTCATGGGCCATGCCTGCAGCCAGACCGCCCACGGAGATCATTTTTTCCGAATGGACCATCATCTCTTCCATTTTGGCCCGATCACTGATGTCATCCACCCGGATAACCGCTCCTGGCGGACTGTCTGACAGGATGGGATAGATGGTAATGTCAGTGACACAGGGCCGGCTGTTCAGCACGAGGATGGTTTTTTCCTCTTTCTGGACCTTTCGGGTGTCTATGGCGGTTACAATACTGGGAACAATTTCAGCACCATGGGGGAAGACTGCCGAGAGAAACCGGTTCCGGGCTTGTTCAGCAGGGACGCCGGTCATTTTTTCCGCTTCCAGGTTCCATTGGGTTATCACGCCTTTGTCATCCACGCCGATGAGGATGGAGGGCATGGAATTGATGATCCCTTTGACATAGTCCCGTGCCTGGCGCAGGGCGGTTTCGGTCTGTTTCTGTTCCGTGATGTCCCGGAAAACAACCAGCCAGCCTTTCTGGACCTGGCGGGCACCTGAAAGGGCGGAGATGGAAAGGTGCCAGTCATACAAAATACCTTTTGCCGCAAAAGTGGCTTCAAAAGAGGCAGGGGCACGGACTCTGTGCTGTACCACAAGACTGAAAAGATCGGGGAACATTTCTTCGGCATCATGCATTCCTGGTACAAAATTTTTGATTTCAAACAGCCTGGTGCAGGCCTGGTTCACTTCAACCACCCGGTCTGCCGTGTCAAGCACCACCACCGGATCACCCATGCTGTCCATGACAGCTTCCCGGGCCAAAGGAATAAGGTACAGCAGCTGATAGCGGATCAGTGCCCAGACAAAGATCAGTCCTGTGACCATAAAGGCGAAAGGGGTCAGATCGATGCCCTGCAAAAGCGGGAACTTAAAAATATACACGATATTGCAGACCCAGGGGACCATGATGCCCAGTAGAATGATTTTCAATTGTCTTCGAAAATGGTCCCGGTCAGTAACAAAAATAGCATGTATCAGGATCAGGGTGGCCCAGAAAAGAAGAACGTAGGAAAAAACAAGAAAGATCCAGAACCCGAATCCCCTGTGGTAGAAAAGCGCCTCCATGCCGGAAATGTTTTCTTTCCAGGCATGCTGCCACATGAGACCGTGCAGGTCATTGGTGAATACCAGCATCAGCGTAGCCGAAGGCACCAGGCAGAGCAGCAGCAGAGCGGCGCGGGTCAGGTTTCCGGTTCTGCCGGTTATGGACAGGATGAATGTGAACACCAGCATGCCGATCCAGGCACTCCCTGTATATTCCAGTCTGACCCAGAACAGTTTGATTATAAAGTCAGGGCTTAACAGCTCCATGGCATAAGTCATGCTCCACACGGCACTGGCAGCTGTCAGCAGCATGAGCTGCCGTGCTCCGAACCTGCGCCAGAATGGGGCCAGGTAAACAGCAAGACCTATGCTGATTATCCCTGATATCAGGGATAATATTCCGTATGCTATATTTCCATTAAAAGCCATGTGCCCACTGTTTATGCAGCCGTTATCCAAAAAAAATAAAACAGTTTACAACAGAACCTTTTGAATTGAAATCTCTTTTTCATACTGAATTACGCAATCACAAAGTAAAAGGAATGTTTATCCGGGGAACAATGATGCGGATATCAGGACACTGCCGGTTCACCTGTTCCACAAACGGCGCAATATCCACGGTCCGGGAAACCGGGGGATAAAAATTGTCATGGTGGTGGACGATGACCGACCCGGGTGTCAGGAGCTGGACCAGGTCTGCGGCAATCCTGCAGATGTCTGAATGCCCCTCCAGGGGAAGCATAAGAACATCTGCAGGAGCCTGTTTCTTCAATTCTCCGGGAGCGGCCCCGGCACTGCCCAGGTGCTGTATGGTCCTGCCTTCCAGGGAAAACCGCCAGTTCAGTACCCGGCCGCAGGGATATCCGGTAAACAGCGGCAGTATATGGAAAAAGCGCGTATGAATTCTGGCCAGGGTGGCGGCCACCAGGGAAAGATCAAACCGGATATGGCGGCCAAAGCAGGCCCGGGCTGTACCCTGGCCGAACCGGACAACCGTGTTGTTCCTGGTTACCCTGTAGATGCGGGCCGGAGAAACCCCCATTTTTTCCAGGGTTTTTGCGGCTGTTGCAGAACAAAATACCCGGGCGGGTTTTTCAGTGTCCTGTGCCAGGATCTCAGGCAGGTCCATGAGGTGATCAAAATGGCCGTGGGAGATAAAAATCTTGTCTGCCCCGGCCAGGTCAGTCGGTCTTCTGGGCTGCACCGGACTGGCCTCAGGATTGCGGCTGACATAGGGATCAATCAAAAACCGGCTGTCTTTGGTCCTGATATCAAAACCCGCTGTGCCCAGCCATGTGATTTCCATATATCTTTCCTGAGAAGACAACTATCAAAGGTTTTTTCAGGCTGCTTCCATTCAGGTGCCGGCTGCCAGAACCGCTGCACCCACAGCCCCGTTTTCCTGGGGCACAGCCCCCACCTGTATACCATACCCCAGATAATCTTCCAGGGCCTGTAACATCCCTTTGTTTTTTGCCACCCCGCCGGTCATGACAACGGGCGGTGCGAGATGTATCTTGCCGGCCAGGGATGCCACACGCAAGGCTGCAGATCTGTGGATACCTGCGGCAATATCCCGGCGGTCTTTCTGGCGGGCGATCATGGAAATAACCTCTGATTCTGCGAATACCGTACAGATGGAGGATATTTTCACCGGATTTTCTGCCCCAAGGCTTATCTCTCCCATCTGGTCCAGGGGAATCTGCAGGGCCTGGGCCATCACCTCCAGGAACCGGCCCGTACCGGCGGCGCATTTGTCATTCATGGCAAAATTTTGCACATGTCCGTGTGCATCCAGTAAAATTGCCTTGCTGTCCTGGCCTCCCACATCAATGACACCCCGGACACCAGGGTTCAGAAAATGGGCACCTGCACCGTGGCAGATGATTTCCGTCAATGTTTTGTGGGCAAATTCCACAGATGCCCTGCCGTATCCTGTGGCCACCACCTTGTTTACAGCAGCGGCTGATATGCCGGTCTGCATGAGCAGTTCATCAAAAACCTGCCTTCCGGCAGCAGCCGGATTGTAGCCTGTGAACACCGTGTGGGTGGCCTTGAGCTGATTGTCTTCTATCAGTGCAGCCTTGGCAGTGATGGAGCCGATATCAATGCCTGCACATATCATTGGTCACCCCTTCCTGTAGCTCCTCTTTGCAGGATGATTTCCATGAATGCATCAATGCGGGTTTCCATCTGGGATTCGGAAAAGCTTCTGGGATCCACCATGTCCGCTTCCAGCATGAGAACAGGAATGCCGGTTTTTTTCTGAACAATGTGCATGATGTCCATCTGGCCGAAGGAATAGGGCTTGCAGGACCTGTTGGAGTGCATGACCAGCCCGTTTACATCATAGAACCGGATCATGTCCAGGACCTGGTCTGCCATCTGGTCGATGCCGATGTTCAGGTAGATACGGGTATAGGCCTGGGCAATGGAGTCCAGAAAATTCTCCGGATCAATATACTGGATCGCCCCGCACCAGGCCGAGGTATAGGTATCAGCCACAAGGCAGGCCCTGTGGTCTGAAAATTTTTTCGACAGCCATTTGAGCCGGTGCCACACCGGCAGGTTGTCCCAGAGCAGGCGGTACTGCTCATCCGGCACAACCGAGATGCCTTTGGCGATTCTGTCATTCATTTCCGCTATCAATTCCCTGTAAAAATCCACAGCCGTGGTGGTGCCCCGCAGGGTGACAATCAGGGCCAGAAAAAAGAACGCGTCAAAGGCACTCATGGGAGATGGCTTGTGGGCCGTGGTCCTGAGTACCTGCTGCCAGAGTTTCTGCCCTTCTAAAGACAGGTGCCCCACCTGGTTCATGCGGTCCATATCCAGTTTTCGTCTGGTGACGGTTTCCAGAAATCCAATATATTCTGTGATCTGGGCCTTGACATAGGCGGCTGCTTCCGGGAAAAAACCTGTGTGGCACACCGGGGTATCCAAAATAAACAAAGGCACACCATAATACCGAGCCTGGACCTCATACCACTTGAGAACCGTACCGCAGATATTGTTGCAGCAGATGAGCATGTCAGGCTTTGGCAGACCGCCTATGGGGCCGCCCTTTGCCACGGAACAGCCGATATCGGCTCTGGCATAGGCGCACAGGTCTGAAGAATACCCCATCTCTTCCGCCTTGCTGCACAGGTCTTCTCCCATTTTGGCCGAACCGATCATGGCCCCGTGGTTTTCCGGATACACCGGTATGATGTCCATGGCCACCAGAGGTTCCACAGGTCCCCCGGAGGTGATCCAGGCCACCTGTCTGTTGTTCTCAGAGGCGGACAATGCATCCAGGTAATAGGTGGTCATGATGTCCCGCATTTTTTTTGCGGCGGCAATTTTTGTGTTTTCCCTGTCAATGGTCCGGGTCATGTGAGGGTCCCTTTTGGGTTATATCATGTGGATAAAGGTTTCAATGCGGGTGGCCGGCTGGCCTAAGCTGTCCTGGCTGTCATCCAGCTCCAGGATCAGAGATCTGATGCCGGCGTCATCCAGAAAAGCCTTGATATACGGATAGTCAAAGGCGTGGGGATCACAGAATTTGAGCAGTACAAACACCACCCCGTCCGCCTTAAGGCTTTGGGCCTTATCAACCAGATGCGCTGCCCTGGTGTGAAGGCCCTGGTGTTTGGCCGGACATACCATGCGCCGGGCATAGCGGCGGGTGATGGCGGCCAGCGGGTCATCGTCTTCATCTGTCAGGCCCTCAAACCAGCGGCTGCCGGTGCACAGATCATCCCCCACCACAGCAGCGCCGGTATCCTGAAAAAGATCATAGAGCCCGGGCATGTCACACACAGACCCTGACAGAATAAGGCGTTTGGTTCCCGGAGTCTGGGTATTTTCAGCCGCCGGATCTGCAGATGTCAGCTGGCGGGCCACCTTGTCCAGCAGACCGGCAGCCTGCTGCCGGTCCATGAGCATGGATCCCTTCACAAGGGCATGGATATCCCTGTTTGGCAAACAGGCCGGGTATTTGCTTTTAAAATCATGGATGGAAGAAAGGGTGCTGCGTATCCGGTTGTACAAATGGACGGCATCTGCCAGGGCCTGCCGGGTGATGGTGATGCCGGCGTCAGCCTCCAGGTCGCTTTTAAATCTTGCCAGCACCGCTTCCATATAGGCGTTTGCGCTGGGGGTGTTCATTTTGGCCGGCAGGATCACATCGGCAAAAAACGGGTACCGTCCCTTGAGGCGCCATATGTCGGACAGCCGCTGCATGGAATCACAGGTATGGGGAAAAACCGCCCCATGCAGAAAGTCCAGGTGTCCGGACAGGCTGTCTTCCAGCACCTCTCTCACCACAGAGCAGCAATAGGTCTGCAGGTGGTTGTGTGCCAGATGGATCTCTTTTCTGGATGAAAACAGGCGCATGGGATGAAATCCGGCTGCATATATCAGTTCTTCCGGCGCATAGGAGCACAGGGTGCCTATGATTTTTTTATGGGTGATCCTGCGGCCTAAGGCGGCAGGATCTTCAACAGCCTGGTAAAACGGCATCAGTTCTTTCATAGGATCAAGGTCTTTCATGGGTGCATCCCTGTGCAGGAACAGGCAGTGGTGCCGGTTCCTGGTTTGCACAAAGATGCTGTAAAAAAAAGTAACCGCATATCAAGACTGTTGTATAGCGAACACTGTTTAATAAGTCAATTGCCGCCGGGTCCAGCTGCATTGGATTTTTCCGGCTCTTTCTTCCAGGATGACTGCATCTACGGGACATGCCTGGGCACAGAATCCGCATCCCATGCATTGGGCTTCCTGGACCAGAAAAGGATAGGGATGCAGGTCTCTGACCTTTTGCAGTGTGGTGTCCAGGGCATCGGCCGGACAGGCATCCACACAGATGCTGCAGGCCATGCACAGATCCAGGTTGAAAAACGGCCGGACCCATTCTTTTCTGGGTATTTTTGATACAATTCGGCCAAAAGGATTGGCCACAGCCCCTGCCGGGCAGACGCGGCCGCAGGCCCCGCAGTCGATACAGGCTGTATCGGAGACGGTATGCTTTTGTTTTTTTTCTCCGGATATGGCACAGGTGGGGCAGATGCTTTTACAGGCCGTGCATCCGGTGCAGTCGCTGGTTATGAAAAAGGCCATCAGATTTCTCCCGGGTTATCCAAAGCGCCGTAAAACACCTTCTCTTCAGGTCGGGGATATAAGGCATACATTAAAAAATTAACTGACTAATATTTGTTTTTTTCATGCGGTTCATCAGGAATCTTCGGCCTTTAGGCCGGAGAGGATGTCAAGAAACATCTGTGACCTCTGTAATCTGCCGGTCAAGGGGCTTGCCGGTTTTTTTGTCCCAGCCGAACGCCTCCCAGTAATCCGCCATCAGGGTGTCTATGTCAATGCTGCGGCCCTTGTTGGCACCGTGGGTCATGGGCGGATGCCCTGCAGGCCGGCTTTTCAGGGCGAAATCTTTGGGCGCAATGCCGTGTTTGAGGTTAAATGCCTGTTTCAGGGTCTGGATCCGGGTGCCGGCCGCCATG